>JAJRQP010000116.1 GCA_024280195.1 Bacteroidota bacterium
AAATAAAACTGCTTTTTCTTCTTCTTCAGTGATTTCGTGTCCCTTTCTACGAATGGTTGCCACAGCTTTTGTCATCAAGTGCATGGCACCAATTACATGAGAAAAACGGGTATGTAAAGCGCCAGGATAAACCAAATGAGTTAAGCCCAGTTGTTTAATTCTTCGCAACCTTTGGAAGTAAGGATGTTGAATTACATCGAAAATAATTTCGTACGGTATTGTAATAAAACCGTAAACCGGGTCGTTAACTATTTTCTTTTTATTATTAATGTTGACTTTTGAATCCAATTGCATACTTTTAGAACTTAAGGTCAAATTTAAAAAAATATAACGCAATGCAGATAAAAATCCTTTGGGCAGACGATGAAATTGATTTATTAAAGCCACATATTCTCTTTTTAGAAGCAAAAGGATACAAAGTTACACCTTGTAATAATGGTTCTACGGCTGTTGAAAAAAATGAGGAAGAGGAATTTGATATCATTTTCTTAGATGAGAATATGCCTGGAATCACTGGTTTAGAAGCATTAACGAGAATTAAACAAGCAAAACCGCATGTTCCTGTTGTGATGATAACCAAAAGTGAGGAAGAGTATATAATGGAGGAAGCGATTGGAAGCAACATTGCCGATTATTTAATAAAACCGGTGAATCCTAATCAGATTTTACTTTCTATCAAGAAAAGTTTAGATACGAGTAAATTGGTTTCGCAAAAAACGAACGCTAATTATCAGCAAGAATTTAGAGAATTAGGAATGCAGCTGAGTAGCCGATTAGATGTGGATGAATGGTTTGAAGTCTATGATAAATTGGTTTATTGGGAGTTGAAACTCAATGACATTGAGGATACTGGAATGAAAGAAATTCTAGAGATGCAAAAGAAAGAGGCAAACACGCAGTTTTCTAAATTCATCGAGAATGAATACCTAGATTGGCTAAATGGTGTTGAGGAAGCTCCAGAAATGATTCATACATTGTTTAAGAATAGAATCAATCCGAAGTTAGATGATGGTGATTTGTTTGTGATTGTAATCGACAATTTGCGTTACGACCAATGGAAAATGTTGCGTCCTATCTTTGCAAAGTATTTCACAGTTAATAACGAAGAAATTATTTACTCAATTCTACCAACAGCTACGCAATATGCAAGAAATGCATTCTTTGCAGGATTGATGCCTTCTGAAATTCAAAATAAATTCCCGCAATACTGGGTTGGAGAAGACGAAGAAGGCGGGAAGAATATGTATGAGAAAGAATTACTCGAAACACAATTAAAGCGATTGAATCGTAATGTAAAAATGTCTTACAATAAGATTACCAACCTAGCTGCAGGAAAGAAATTAGCAGATAATTTCAATCAACTTTTGGACAATGATTTGAACATGATTGTTTACAATTTCGTGGATATGCTTTCTCATGCGAGAACAGAAATGGAGGTTATCAAAGAGCTTGCAGGTGATGAATCGGCTTATCGTTCTTTGACGGTTTCTTGGTTTGAACATTCTCCATTGCAAGATATCATCAAAAAAATTGCAAACGCTGGGAAGCGACTGATGATAACAACTGACCACGGTACTGTGAGAGTGAATACCCCCGTAAAAATTGTTGGGGAGAAGTCGGTTAACACTAATTTACGTTACAAAACAGGACGAAGTTTATCCTATAAGGACAAAGATGTTTTTCAAGTGAAAGAACCTCAAGATGCTTTCTTGCCAAGAACGAGTATCAATTCTGAGTACGTTTTTGCAAGAGATCAAGATTTCTTCGTTTATCCAAATAATTACAATCATTTTGTGAAATATTATAACGATACTTTCCAGCATGGAGGGATTTCGTTGGAAGAATTATTAATCCCGTTTATAGAATTATCGCCAAAATAGAGTGGAATGGAGATTAGAATTGAATCACTAACAGATTTACCATTTGCAGCAAAGCAATTTCTAGAGAATATTGGCGATGCAAAAATATTTGCCTTTCATGCAGAAATGGGAACGGGTAAAACAACTTTTATTACCGCTTTACTCCACGCAATGGGGGTAAAAGAAGTCGATGGTTCTCCAACGTACTCTTTGGTCAATATCTACGACAGTGAAATGTATGGAAGCATCCATCATTTTGATTTGTACCGCATCGAAAGTGAAGAAGAAGCCTTTGATATCGGAATCGAAGAAATGATTTATTCGGATAGTTATTGCTTTATCGAATGGCCGGAGAAGGTTCAGTCGTTGCTTCCTGAAGATGCTGTGAAGGTGGAGATTAGGAAGGAGGGGAGTGTTAGGATTATGAATTATGACATAGACTGTTGTTAGCATTATGAATTATGTCGAATATAATTTCGACTGACACCAGGCTTAGTCGAACGGACATCGAGCGATAGTCGAGATGGAAGTGGACTTTTATGGAATCTCCCTAATTCTAGCATCAGCTAATTAAACATTAAATCTTTAGCTTATGAAAGGAATCAAAATCAACAAACCGTGTTCAGAAAACTGGGAAGGCATGACGCCCAACGAAAAAGGCGCATTCTGTCAAAAATGTTCTAAATCAGTTTATGACTTCACCAAAAGGAGTAACGAAGAAATCAAATCGATTCTTCTAAAATTAAAGGGTCAGGAAGTCTGTGGGAGAATTTTAAACACGCAAGAAACTGCTTTGAATGTAGAATTTAACGCTTGGAATTTAAGCAATAAACAACGCTTGGATAAAGCAATGTTATTCTCACTGATAGTCGTGTTTGGCTTGTCAATATTGAGTTGTACGACGGAGCAAGAAAAAATAGCGGTTCAAGAGCTTCAAGAGAAAGCGATTGTTGTTTTGGAGGAAGATGTTGTTTCTGTTGGGGATTCAGAGAAAGAAAAAACAGTAACAACTGTAAAAAGAAAAACGATAGAGATTGAGCAAGAAGAAGCTCTTGAATTAATGGGAGCGGTCGTTTTATTAGAAAAGAGAGACTCCGTAAATATTCAAGATGAAGTTTTGGCTTGTGGCACTAGAAGTCAAACAAGAATAATTGGTATGCTAGGTGGCATGGGAATAAGCGTTAACTATGAAAAATATCTCGAAGATACCGCCCCAGAATTAATCACCGAATACGATGAATTAGGCAGAATTCTCCCCACAGAATTTTCTGCAACGCCTTTTCCGAATCCTACAAGGTCAATTTCTTCCCTAAAACTTGAAATCGCAGAGGAATCGACAATGAGAATAATGCTTTTCAATATGCAGGGTCAGTTTTTATCT
>JAJRQP010000117.1 GCA_024280195.1 Bacteroidota bacterium
AACAACATTGTTTGGTAAGCCATTTGATTTATTAAAAATGGTTGCTTTTTTGTTTGTTGCATCCCATTTTATCAACCCGTCTCCAATTGTGCCTAACCAATATAGTCCTGAATCATCTTGGTACATTGATGCTATTGATTCTTTGCTTATTTTCTTAAGAATGGAATTATATACGTAAGGTTTAATAATTATTTCATTATTCTTTTCGGAGAGAATATTTAAGCCTCCCGTGCTGGTCGCAAACCAAATTGAATTATTATTATCCTTAAAAACCATTCTGCAAGCACCTTTTGAAATAGTGTTGTCTGTGTCTGTTGCTAAATATTCAAACGCTTCTATTGTATTTGTATTACTATTAAATAATAACGCTCCGTCTTTTGTTGCTAACCAATACAGATTGTTTTTCCAATGAGTAATGGAATAAATCCGGTTGTGTTTGTTTGCATTAGAACCTATTATTCTTTCGTAAGAATAGTTCCCTTTTGTGATATTTAAGATGAAAAGTCCGTCAGCGCAACCTGCAATAATTTTATTTTTAGAAATCTCTTGTAGAGAAAGTATTGCCATTTCTCTTGTGCCTGATTTCGTGTCTTTCGTTCTGTAAAATTGTTTAAAAACTCCTGTTTTTTTATCCATTCTAGAAACGGCTTTATCTGTTCCTATATATAAGTACCGCTCGTCTTCAGAGAAACTCCAAACACTAGGTGTTGGTATTCCTTTTTCTGGTAATGCACTTGGACCTATTCCAATAAAACTTTTTGATAAGGGATTAAAACTAGAAACTCCTCGTTGAGAACCAATCCAAAAAGTGCCGGATTCGTCTTTAAATAAAGTGTTTATTACATTGAATAGTAAAGCGTCTTTCTGAAAAATATCCTCTGTAGAGTGTGAAATTTTTCCGTTATTATGAACAATGAACAAACCGTTGTCATTTGTTGATAGAAGCCAACCTATTTCTGAGTCAAAATATAGATCTGATATATTTTGAGAGCCATACTTTCTATTTAAATAATCAAACTTTTTATTAACACGTTTGGTAGATAGGTTATATTCAAAAACACCATTATTACACGCGAAGAAAAGCTTGTTTTTTTCTAACGCACTAATAAGGTTAATGGTAATGTTATTCTCTGAAAAATAAGTGATTTTCGTTGTTGTTTTTTGAAATGGATTAAATAAAAACACTCCTAAGTCTTCTGTTGAAACAACAATCAACCCTTTTTCTGTAATTTCAATGTTCTTAATTCTTAACGTTGAAAAAGCAGTAGAATAACTGGTAAATTTTTTAGACTCTTTGTTAAACTTAAATAATCCTGACGCAAGAGTTGACAGCCAAATATTACCTTTATTATCTTCCAGTAAGTCATTTATTTGTTGTTTGTCTCCATTTCCAATAAAATAACTTTCAAATTTTTCTTTCTTGTGATGATAAATTGTCAAACCATGATTTGTTCCAAACCAAAGGTCTCCGTCTTTATCTTTTATTGAAGAAAGAATAAATTCACTTTCTAATCCTTCTGTTTTGTCTGAGGTAAAAACCTCAAAAGAATGTCCATCAAAACGATTTAAACCATCTTGTGTACCAATCCATAAAGAACTTAAATCATCTTGAATAATTGTTGTTACAGAACTTTGAGAAAGTCCATCATTAATGGTATAATTATTAAACCTAAATTTTGTTTGTGCGTGCGAAAAAACAAAAACGCAAGACATTAAAACAAGGAGACAACACTTAATCATGTTACTAAGGTAACTAAAATGTTGCGGGTTTATCTATTTGAATAGCAGCATTTTCTAAATCTCTATCAAACAAATACAATCCTCCTTTATCGTTTCCAATCAATTTAATTTTATCTAAAATTGTTCTTGCTAAAGCTTCTTCCTCTAACTGTTCAGAAACGTACCATTGAATAAAGTTATGTGTGCTATAATCTTTTTCTTGCAGACAAATGTCAACTAGGTTATTGATACTGTCGGTTACAGCAAGTTCATGGTCTAAAAGTAATTGGAATACATTTTCTATTCCTTTAAAGGTTTTTTGTGGAACACCTAACCCTGGAATTATTGCGCTTCCACCTCTTTCATTGATAAACTTAACCAATTTCAACATGTGAAACCGTTCTTCATCAGAATGCGTGTATAAAAACTTTGCTGTACCGTTTAATCCTTTTCCTTCTGCCCAAGAAGCCATTGCTAGATAAAATTGAGAAGAAGATGCTTCTTTCTCAACCTGTTCATTCAGTGCTTTTTCTACTCTTGTGTTCATAATGTCGTGTTTTTACAAAGTTATCATAATCGAAGAATTTATTATTAACAAAGAAAGACTATCTTCGTAGTAATGTCAAAAGGAAAAAAATCAAAAAAAAAACTTAAACAAAGTTTATCGCACATAATTAGAAAGGTATTCACAGAAAATAGTGATAGCTCATTAAACCATAAACAGGTTTGTGCATTAATTAATGTAAAAGAGTCCGCTCTCCGAAAACTCGTCTATTCAATTTTAGAAGACCTTTCAAAAACCAACTTTTTAAAGAAAGACGGTTATAGTTCTTATAAATTAAATCAATCTGACTCTGTTTACGAAGGAATATTACAAGTAACTGCTAGAGGTGCTGGGTTTGTTATTGTTGATGGTTCTGATATGGAAGATATTTACATTCCAGAAAAACACGTAAATCAAGGGCTTGGTGGGGATTTAGTAAAAGTTCAAATTACTAAACAAGGAAAAAAACGACCAGAAGGAGAAATTATCGAGGTTGTAAATAGAGAAAGAACACAATTTGTAGGAACGATTCAAATGAATGAAAAGTTTGCTTTTCTCATTCCTGATAATCCTCGTGTTGGAACAGATTTATTCATTCAAAAAGAAAAGCTAAAAGGAGCAAAAGACGGAGATAAGGCTATTGCAAAAATTACTGTTTGGCCAAAGTCAGCTAAAAATCCTTACGGAGAGGTAGTTGAGGTTTTAGGAAACAGTGGAGGAAATGATGTAGAAATGATTAGCATATTGGTTAATCAGGGTTTAGATTATCAATTTGCTCCTGAGGTTCTTTCTGAAGCAGAGAAAATTCATTTAGAATTGGACCCAAAAGAGGTTGCTAGAAGACGAGATTTTAGAGGTGTGACTACATTTACTATCGACCCTGTTGATGCAAAAGATTTTGATGATGCATTATCATTTAAAAGAATGGAGAACGGAAACATTGAGGTAGGTGTTCACATTGCTGATGTTAGTCATTATGTGACTCCAGGAAGTGCAATGGATACAGAAGCTTTGAAACGTTCTAACTCTGTTTATTTAGTTGATAGAGTTATTCCAATGTTGCCTGAACAATTATCTAACCTCGTTTGCTCGTTGAGACC
>JAJRQP010000118.1 GCA_024280195.1 Bacteroidota bacterium
ATGTTGTTGTTTTCTTCAGAATAAAAAAGAATAAATGATTTTGCAATAGAATAATTCTGTGCTTGCTTTACAATTGCCATTGTTCTGATGTTAAAAAAAACACCACTTGTTCTTGCGTTTGGGTAAGTTAAAAAGCGTTGTTCGAATTGATACAAAGAATCTTTTGAAGTCGTGTATTTAGTGTAAGTTGTTAGAATAGGCAATAAATTACCCAATGAATCTAATAAGGTGTCTTTCGCAACAGTACTTTTGTAAAATGAACGAATCCAGTTATTTGCCTTGACGCGTTTTAATTTCTGTGCGATCGGTGCTAACATTGGAATAAGTTGTTTTTTATCTAAGTCATTCACAAAAGGATGATTTCTCAATTCATTGTACGTTCTGATTTTGGATCCTTTAGAATTGGCAATAACAAAAGGATCTATTCCTAGACCTATGAATTTGTTTTTTGTGGAGCTAATTTTTTTAATCTTAGCATTTAGCTCTTCTTCAAAGTGAATGGTTTGTAAAATGTCTCTTTTGTACATTGTTTGAGCGTCATAAAGAGAATTGATTAAAATTAAATCTGCTTGCACATTAGAACCTTGGTTTCTCATTAAGCCAATGATTTTATCTGATTGCATGTGAATGATTTTTAGGTCAACAATTCCTTGTTTAGAGAATGACTTAAATATTCCAGCATCTGTTTGACTTAAATAATCGGAAAGAATGATTAACTGTTTTTTTGCAGGCGATTTAGCTGTTTCGATCGAGCAAGAATTACAAACAGCAAAAAATGCGGAGAGAATCACTAGAGAAATAACCAATCGAATTGAAATCATTGAATAAAGATATTAATTGTTGTAGAATTTTCGTCAACTTCTCCATAAATCTTAAGAAATAGCTGTAGTTTTGCACAAAATCATTCGAAATGGCAGAAGTAAAGAAGGAAACAAAAAAGCAACAGAAATTAAACAAGATTCTAACGGATTTGAATTCTCAAGATGAAAAGAAGATTTCTAAAGCAATTAAATCCTTGGAAGCAAATGGTGATTCATCTGTAATTCTCCCATTAGCAAAACGTTTAATGGAAGAACTTTCAGAGAAGAATAAATCTGAAATCATTGAATTGTTAAGCAGTCTGAAAGATACTTCGGCTCGTGCTGAATTAATGAATATCGTTGATGATGAGAAGTTTTTATCAATTCGCCAATCGATTTTAACAGCTATTTGGAATACAAAAATTGATTTTTCAGGATACGTCGATGAGTTTGTTTTTATCGCCATTCATGGTGCTTTTCTAGAAGCCATTGATTGCTTAACAATCATCGAAAACTTGGAAGGACCATTTATGGAAGAAGACCTTCTTGAAAGTGAAAGCCATTTGAAAAACTATATGACAAGCGACGCTCCAAAAGATGAACAAAGAGCAGTAATTTTAAGTGAGATTGCTCTGAAGTTGAAGGATTTTAATGCTGATTTAGATGAAGACGATGGTTTTGATTTGATCGTGGAATAAGTAATATTACTCCCAACCAAATCTTTCTGTCAACAACCCATCTACATAAGAACGAACATTCTCATTCTTAATCATAACTAGTACTTCTCCAATAAAGGCAGAAACCATTAATTGATGAGCCGAACGCTTAGACAAACCTCTTGCGCGCAAATAGAATATTGCTTCATCGTCTAGCTGGCCCGTTGTGGATCCGTGAGAACATTTTACATCATCTGCATAAATTTCTAATTCTGGCTTAGAATTAACGGTTGCATTATCCGATAATAATACGTTTCCATTCGATTGAAAAGCATTGATTTTCTGAGCGTCTGGACGAACGAAAACTTTGCCATTAAAGACAGCTGTTGATTTATCATCCATTACTCCTTTATACAATTCATGTGATTCGCAATGTGCAGCAATATGATCTACAATTGTATGATTGTCAACGTGTTGCTTGTTTTTTGTAAGGTAGACTCCGTTCAAAATGCTATTGCAATTTGTTCCATTTACCTTGATGTGCAGGTTGTTGCGAACCAATCCTCCGTTTAATGTTGAGGTGTTAATCGTAAACAAAGAATTTCTTTCTTGTGAAACTTCTTCAGTGCTTATGTGAAAGCTATTTTCATCTTCGTATTGAACTTTATCAATAGATAAAACAGCATTTTCTGCGAGTGATATTTCTGAAGTAACGTTGCAAAATTTGTTTTCTCCTTCTTCAGAAAAATAACCTTGAACAACAGATGCTTGAGATGATTTTCCTGCATCAATGATTACTTTGAAGTTAGATATTACTTCAGTTCCTTTAATGATGTGAAGAATTTGGACAGGTGTCTCAACTAGTGCGTTTGCAGCAATTGTTAATTGAACTCCACCTGTTAAGTGAGCCGTATTGAGAGAGTTGAAAACCTCATTTTCTAATTTCAACTTCGTTGCAGGAATAGCATCCATATCCGAAAGTAAGTTCCAAGAAATGCCTTCTGGCAAATCATTGCTCGATAATTCTTTGGAGAAATGTCCATTCACAAAAACAAGTGTTGGAGCAGAGGAGTCAATGTTGTATTTATCAATAGCCGAAATAGTTGCCTTCTGATTGGTAAAAGCAATTTTACCTAATCGTGCAACACGTGTATATTTCCAAGCTTCCGTTCTTGTTGTAGGAAGAGGAGTATTCTCCAAAACTCCTAAAGCTAATGCCTTATCTTCGTTAGAAATTGAGATGCTCGTAGCTTCTAATTTTGAAGAAAGTGCTGCTTTTTTATGTGCAATTACTGTCATTTGATTCTAATTTGCCAATTCAGCTTTAATCCAATCGTATCCTTTTTCTTCTAACTCTAGAGCCAGTTCTTTTCCTCCTGTTTTAACAATCTTCCCATCGTATAAAACGTGAACAAAATCAGGAATGATGTAATCGAGTAAACGTTGATAATGTGTGATAACGATTGTTGCATTATTCTCACTCTTAAGCATGTTAACTCCGTTAGCAACCACTCTTAATGCATCGATATCTAAACCAGAATCAGTCTCATCTAAGATCGCCAACTTTGGATTTAGCATTGCCATTTGGAATATCTCGTTTCTTTTCTTTTCACCTCCAGAGAATCCTTCATTAACACTACGTGAAGCCAATTTAGCATCCAGTTCTACCAATTTAGATTTCTCACGAACCAATGCCATGAAGTCTTTTGCAGAAATAGGATCTTCTTTTCTATACTCACGAATTTCATTGATAGCCGTTCTCAAAAAGTTGATGTTAGAAACACCCGGAATCTCAATTGGATACTGAAACGCAAGAAACAAACCTTCTCTAGCTCTGTCTTCTGTTGCTAGATCTAATAAATCAGCTCCTTCAAAATCAACAGAACCTTGTGTTACTTCGTAATCTTCTCTTCCTGCAAGAACAGAAGCCAACGTACTTTTTCCAGCACCATTAGGTCCCATTATCGCATGAATTTCTCCTGCTTTGACTTCTAAGTTTAATCCTTTTAGAATTTCTTTGCCGCCAATCTCTGCGTGTAAATTTTTAATTTTAATCATTTTATCTTTTATTTAGATAGTTAGAAACGGTCGTTCCTCCCTTTTAGATTCTGTTCTTGCTATCAATTTAAAATCTTCTCTACTTTAATAATTTATCATTCCTAACCCTAACAATTAGCTACTTCACAATCCACAATCCACAATCCACAATCCATAATTATAACAGGTGTCTACTTCCACTCCTCACTCTAACAATTCTCTACTTCAACAATCCATAATTCATAATTATAACAGGTGCCTACTTCCACTC
>JAJRQP010000008.1 GCA_024280195.1 Bacteroidota bacterium
TGCAAGAACGCGTTGTTTGTGGTGGTGCGCAAGAAATCAATGTCTATGCAATGGCTAGTTTTGATGGCTTAGGTGCATTTTCAGTTGGACACGATGCTCCAACAAAAGCATCTAGACCCTTTGACAAAAACAGAGACGGATTGATTCCTTCTGGTGGTGCCGCCACATTGATTATCGAATCACTAGAATCAGCAGAAAAAAGAGGTGCTCCAATTTTAGGAGAAATTTTAGGTTATGGTTTTTCTTCTAATGGAGACCATATTTCTAACCCTAATTTTGATGGACAATTCCGTTCTTTGAAAATGTCACTAGAACAAGCCGGTGTTTCTGCAGATACAATTGACTATGTGAATGCACACGCTACTTCTACTCCAGTTGGAGATTCAATGGAAGCACAAGCGATCCATTCTATCTTAGGTTCTGATGTACCTGTAAGTTCTACAAAAAGTATGACAGGACACGAATGTTGGATGGCAGGAGCAAGTGAAGTTGCTTATTCTTTACTGATGATGCAGAATGACTTTGTAGCACCCAATATTAATTTTGAAAACCCTGACGAAGATTCCCGAAAAATCAACGTCGTACCAGAATATACTGAGAAGAAAATTGACACCTTCCTTTCCAACTCTTTTGGATTTGGAGGAACAAATTCTTCGTTAATTGTAAAAAAATTCGTAAAATAACAGACTATTTGACCAATAAGCATGACAAGAGAAGAAATAAAAACAACAACAAAGCGATTCTTATCCGAAGAATTTGAAGTAGACAAAGACGAGATTACTGGAAATAACAACCTCCAAAAAACCTTGGATTTAGATAGTTTAGATTACGTTGATTTAGTTGTTGTCATTGAAGAAAATCTTGGTTTCAAACCAACATCAGATGATTTTAAAAAAATTGACACCTTCAACGATTTCTACGATCTAGTTGAGAAAAAATTAGCTTAAAGACCCTAATCTTATGGAAAAGAAATGGGACGGTAAAACCAAAGGCTCCTTGCTCGGATACAAATTCTTCGTATTTTGTATCCGATTTTTTGGTTTAAAGGTTTCCTATTTTTTCTGCTACTTCGTTTCCTTTTATTTCATTCTATTTGCAAAAAAACAACGCAACGGTTTGTTGCAGTTTTACACAGTTGGAATGGGTAAAACGAAGAAAGAAGCCAAAAAAATGGCTTTCAAAAACTTCTACAATTTTGGGCAAACATTGATTGACAGAATTGCCATGCACACCAATAAACGTAAATCATTTACGCATCGTTTCAACAATGAAAAAGTGTTGCGTAAAATGAATGATGACAATAAAGGAGGCATCCTTATTTCTGGTCACGTTGGTAATTGGGAGAATGCAGGAAACCTCATTCGAGAAAGAATTACAAGCACCATTAATATCGTCATGCTAGATGCAGAGGTAGAGAAAATCAAAGACTTTTTAAAGACACAAACAGGAGGAGAAAAATACAACCTCATTCCCATCAAAGATGATATGTCGCATTTGATTCTCATGCACAGAGCGTTAAAACGAAATGAATTTATTGCCATCCATGCAGACAGAGTCAGTGATGTTGGCAAAAATATTGAACTAGATTTTCTCAATAGCAAAGCAGATTTCCCATTGGGACCTTTTATTTTAGCACATAAATTCAAAGCACCGATTACTTTTGTTTACGCTGCTAAAGCAACAAAATTTCATTACGAACTATATGCGACCGATCCTTTGACAGAAACAACTTCTCCAGAGGAAATTGCTCAAAAATACGTCACTCACTTAGAATCAATGGTCAAGAAGTACCCGACGCAATGGTTCAATTTTTACAACTATTATGCTGGCAACTAAAGAAAATATTAAGAATTTTATCCCTCAGAGAGAACCTTTTATCATGATTGATGAATTGCATTCTGCAGATGAAAAAGGATTCAAGACAAGCTTTGAAGTTATCGATTCTAACATCTTCTTGGATGACGAGCTTTCAGAGTCAGCCTTGACAGAAAACATTGCTCAAACATGCGCAGCAGGATTTGGTTATTTAGGCTCTTTGGAAGAAGAGGGAGAACCAAAAATTGGCTTTATCGGAGCAATAACGAAACTAAAAGTGCATTCTTTGCCAAAATTAGGCGCAAAATTAAACACAGAAGTAGAAATTTTGAATACCTTCGGAAACATTCATTTAATTCAAGGAACTGTCTTTGAAAATGGAGCAAAATTACTCGATTGCCAAATGAAAATTGTTTTAGCGTGAAAATATTAGAATCAACCATAGAGATTGCTGTTCGTTTTAGCGAAACAGACGCAATGGGCGTTGTGTGGCACGGGAATTATTTGAAATTCTTCGAAGATGCACGCGAAAAGTTTGGAGAAGAGCATGGTTTGGAATACCTCGATGTTTACGGAGAAGGATTTTATACACCTATCGTTAAATCTGACATCAATCACAAGGCTTCTGTTTATTACGGACAGAAAGTTTTGGTGAAAGCAACACTTGAATATCATCAAGCATCCAAAATTGTATTTAAGTATGTTGTGACCAATCTTACAACTAACGCAATTGCTGCAACAGGTTCAACAACGCAAGTGTTTTTAGGAATCAAAGACAACTTGCTCGCATTAGTAAAACCACAATTCATTCTCGATTGGGAAGTAAAACAAAATTGGAAAGAAGTATGAGTGAGATTTTCATGACATACGGAACCATGATTACTCCTATCGGTAATTCTGCAAGTGAAAATTTCAACGCAATGTTGGATCAGAAATCGGGCGTGCAATTTATTGAGAACTCAGGTTTCAATCAAGAAAATTGGCCTTTGGGAAAGATTACTTCTCTCCCATCGGAAGAAAGATATAATACATTATTGAAGCGTGCTTGCCACAACTTAGTTGAGGTTCATGGAGGTGATTTATTCTCCGATGAGAAGACATTGATTATTGTCAGTTCTACAAAAGCCGACATAGACGCATTACCAAAAGACACTTTTGCTTCCACTCGAACTATTCTAAAAGAAGAATTGGAACTGAAGAATAAAATTGTTGTCATTTCAAATGCTTGCATTTCTGGAGTAATTGCAATAAATACAGCAACCGATTACTTGCAACATTCTAATTATGAGAAAGTTGTGGTGATTGGCATTGATGCTTTGTCCGATTTTATCGTGTACGGTTTTCAATCGCTTTTTGCATTGAGTAACGAACCAAGCAAGCCTTTTGACAAAAATCGAAAAGGAATTTGCATTGGAGAAGCTTGTGGAGTAGTCATTCTTAGCAAAGAAAAATTAAACGATTCATTTCATGTGAACTACCTCGGAGGATCCTCTTCCAACGACGCAAATCATATTTCGGGTCCATCTAGAACAGGCGAAGGATTATTTCGTTCTGTTACTAAGACAATGGAAAGAGCATCCGTTGCTGCTGCGAAAATTGATTTCATTTCTGCTCACGGAACAGGAACGAATTACAATGATGAAATGGAAAGCATTGCTTTTGACCGACTAGGGTTGATTGGTACTCCACTAAACAGTTTAAAGGGATATTTTGGGCATACGCTAGGAGCAGCTGGTTTAATTGAAGTCATTTCGACCATGAAAATGATGGAACATAACACATTGCTTAAATCTGTCGGTTTTGAAGAAACAGGAACAACCCGAGCAATTAACGTTTTGAAAGAAAATAAAAAGCAAGAAGTAACAACCATTCTGAAAACAGCATCAGGATTTGGAGGTGGCAATGCGTCATTATTATTAAAAAAATGCCCATGGAACTAGTTGCAAGCAGTCACATATCGCCAAAGGGAGTCTTTCTAAATAATGAACTTCAATTTTCCCTATCAGAAGAAAACTGGAAGAAGGAAATCTATGCTAAATTAGAAATTGATTACTCTAAATTCCACAAAATGGATGCATTGGCAAAAA
>JAJRQP010000119.1 GCA_024280195.1 Bacteroidota bacterium
ACTTCCACTCCTCACTCTAACAATTCTCTACTTCAACAATCCATAATTCATAATTATAACAGGTGCCTACTTCCACTCCTCACTCTAACAATTCTCTACTTCAACAATCCACAATCCATAATTATAACAGGTGTCTACTTCCACTCCTCACTCTAACAATTCTCTACTTCAACAATCCATAATTCATAATTATAACAGGTGCCTACTTCCACTCATCACTCCTCACTCTAACAAGAGTCAACTTCCTACCCCACACTTCCTTCTAAGCTTATCGTCAACAACTTCTGTGCTTCAACAGCAAATTCCATTGGCAACTGATTCAGTACTTCTTTACAATATCCATTTACAATCAATCCGATTGCTTTTTCTTCGCTGATTCCTCTTTGTAAACAATAGAAAATTTGATCTTCACCAATTTTAGAAGTCGTTGCTTCGTGCTCTATTTTTGAGCTGCTATTCTTACATTCAATGTATGGAAAGGTATGTGCACCACACTCATCTGTCATTAGCAAAGAATCGCATTGCGAAAAATTTCTTGAATTTGTTGCGTTTTTATGAATCTGCACAAGTCCTCTGTATGAGTTGTGTGATTTTCCTGCAGAAATTCCTTTCGAGATAATTGTACTCTTCGTATTCTTTCCCAGGTGAATCATTTTTGTTCCTGTATCCGCTTGTTGGTAATTGTTGGTTACCGCAACAGAATAAAATTCTCCAATAGAGTTGTCTCCTTTTAATATACACGAAGGATATTTCCATGTTACGGCAGAACCTGTTTCCACCTGCGTCCAAGAAATCTTTGAATTCAATCCACAAATTCCACGTTTAGTAACGAAGTTAAAGATTCCTCCAAGACCATTTTTATCTCCAGGATACCAATTCTGAACGGTTGAATATTTTATTTCTGCATTGTCCATGGCGATTAATTCAACAACCGCAGCGTGTAATTGATTCTCATCTCGCTGAGGAGCAGTACATCCTTCTAAGTAGGAAACATAAGAACCTTCGTCCGCAATTACCAGTGTTCTTTCAAATTGACCTGTCCCGCCTTCATTGATTCTAAAATAAGTAGAAAGTTCCATCGGACATCTCACTCCTTTTGGAATGTAGCAAAAAGAACCATCGGTGAAAACCGCAGAGTTTAATGCTGCATAGAAGTTATCACTAGTTGGTACAACGGTTCCCATATGTTTTCTCACCAATTCAGGATGCTCTTGAACAGCCTCGGAGAATGAACAGAAAATAATACCTAATTCTTTCAATTTTGATTTGAATGAAGTTGCAACAGAAACAGAGTCCATTACGAAATCGACCGCAATATTGGTTCCTGTTAATCTTTTTTGTTCTTCCATAGAAATCCCCAGTTTTTTCATGGTTTCTTTCATTTCTGGATCAACATCGTCCCAACTTTCGTATTTTTTTGTTTGTTTCGGAGCAGAATAGTAAATGATGTCTTGAAAATTTGGCTTCTTGTATTTTACATGCGCCCAATTTGGTTCTTCCATCTTCTTCCACATTTCAAATGCTTCAAGACGGTGTTCAAGCATCCATTCAGGCTCTTCTTTCTTTGCAGAAATAAATCGAATAATATCTTCGTTTAGACCTTTTGGAGCCTGATCAGCATCAATGTCGGTTGTGAAACCAAACTTATACTCTTGATTTTCTAAATCTTGCGCTAATTCGTCTTCTGTATAATTTGCCATCTTCGTTAATTATATAGAAAATGATTCTCCACATCCGCAAGTTCTATCTGCGTTTGGATTCACAAAAACAAAACCTTTACCATTAAGTCCTCCAGAATAGTCGAGTGTTGTACCAATTAAGTATAAATAACTTTTCTTGTCAACAACAATTTTAATGTCATTGTTCTCAAAAGAACGATCACTTTCGGATTCTTCATTATCGAATTTAAGTTGATACATCAAACCAGAGCAACCTCCACCTTCTACACCAACTCTTATAAATAAGCCGTCTTTCTCATCTTCTTCCATGAGTCTGATTGCTTGTTTTTTTGCGTTATCTGTTACTATAATCATTTGCTTTCTAAAATTATATTGAACGACTTTCTTATTTAGATTAATTATAAATAAAAGAGTAACTCGGTGCAAAAATACCACTTTTATGGGATAGGTGCAAGGTTATTTGAGAATATCGAAAGCGGAACGATTATTCATCGATTGATGAAAAGGATTACCCATACTAGAAGTTTGTGATATTAGGTAGATTGACTGATTTTTTTCTAATTTTACAGCATTAGATAGCAATGAAGATTTTTAAAGGTTTTGATCAGTTAGAAGAGATTTCTAATCCAGTTTTAACAATTGGAACGTTTGATGGTGTGCACTTAGGGCATCAGAAAATCATAGAGCAATTAAATGAAGAGGCGGATAAAATAGGTGGAGAATCTGTTTTGTTTACTTTTTATCCTCATCCTAGAATGGTTTTGTACCCAGACAATCATGGTTTAAAGTTGATTCAAACCCAAGTTGAGAAAATTGACAAGTTGCGCAGAATGGGATTACAGAATGTAATTATTCATCCTTTTTCAAAAGAATTTTCTCGATTAACAGCCGTAGAATTTGTGCGAGATTATTTAGTCAATCGATTGCATGTCAAAAAAATGGTTATTGGTTATGATCATCAATTTGGAAAAAATAGAGAAGGGAACATCCAATTTTTAAAAGAATTAAGTGATACCTATGATTTTGAAGTGAAAGAAATCGCTGCTCAAGAAATTGATGAGGTCAATATTAGTTCCACAAAAATCAGAAAAGCAATTGAGGAAGGTGAAATGGAATTGGCAGCATCCTATTTAGGAGAGCCTTTTGAATTCTTCGGGAAAGTTGTTGAAGGTCAGGCTTTAGGGCGAGAATTAGGTTACCCAACGGCAAATATTGACATTGAAAGTGAAATAAAATTGCTTCCAAAAAATGGAGTTTATGCAGCAAATGTATTGTTGCCAGATGGAACGATTAAAGAAGGAATGTTAAATATCGGTGTTCGGCCATCTGTCGATATCGCGATTAATGATACTTGCATTGAGGTGCATATTCTTGATTTTAATAGTGATCTATATGGGCAACACGTAACGGTACAATTGTTGAGAAGGTTTAGGAGTGAAATGAAATTCGATTCTCTTTTTGAATTGAAAGAACAAATCCAACAAGATGAAGAAGATATTCGCGCTTATTTTTCTACTCAGCCTTAGTCCACTATTTGGACAAAAATATTCTGTTGCTGATGTCGTTGTTTACGATTGGGAAGTTGTAAAAAACGCGCAACCAGATACTGTTTTTGGAATTTCTTTTCAGAAAATGAAATTGACTAAACTTCCAACAGAATTAAAAAAATTCAAAAACCTCCGAGTACTTGACTTAAGTAAAAACAAGCTTGTTTCTATTCCTAATTATATTGGAGAATTATTGTTTTTGGAAGATTTGAATTTAACCAAAAATCAATTAGAATATTATCCTTTAGCTTTGTGTAGAAATAAATCACTTCGTTTTTTGAGGTTGGGGAGAAACCCGTTTGAGAATTTTCCGGAATGTATAGAGAGTCTCCAAAATTTAGAATATTTAGATCTGTACGACACTCCAATTGCGACTTTGCCTGAGTCGATTGTTAGGTTGAAAAAATTGAAGGAAGTTGATCTTACAGGAATACGATTCAGTGAGAATTTCCAAGACTCTTGGACGGAAAAAATGTCCCAGGTGAAAATGATATTCGACTCGCCTTGCGATTGCTTTGAATAATTTCTTTTTTCAGCCAACCTTTAAACTTTCTTCTTCGTTATGCTTTTACCGGAGTTAATTTTTAGATTTTAATTGAAAAATTGTATCTTTACTCCCTATATCTACTGTGAAAACAGAAGATGATGCTAAAAACTAATTATTACAGAAAATGAATAAACTTCTTATTGCAATAATTTTATTGCTTTCTACCGTGTCTTTTGCGCAACAAACAACGCAGTTTAGTCAATACATGAAGAATCAATACATGGTCAATCCTGGTTCTGCTGGAATGTACGATTTTGTTGATGTTACAATAGGTGGCAGAATGCAATGGCTTGGTTTTGATGATGCACCAAAATCATCTTATCTATACGTTTCTGCTCCGCTTCAAAAGAAAAGAGGACGAGCTAAATACAATCCAGGAATTAGAATTAGCAATAGAG
>JAJRQP010000120.1 GCA_024280195.1 Bacteroidota bacterium
TTGTCAAGACAAAACAAGTGGATACTTCACTCGTTTTTCACGGAAACATTATTGTCATCACTGACGAAGGAACATTTTCTGCAGCTGCAATCCTAGCAAGTAACTTAAAGACACTTGCTGATGCAAAAATAATCGGGAGAATGGCTGGGGGGAGTTTTTATCAAGGGAATGCAGGAACTTTGCTTTTGAAACTTCCAAAATCTAAGCTGCAACTTTTTGTAAATCCTAATTCGTTCTATTCTCAGCTTAAAGAAGTTGAGGATCCTCTAAAGATTAAAGAGCCCGAAATCTATTTACACCCTTTGATTATTGATTACAAAAAAAGGGACATGTATTATTTGAAACAAGGAGTGAAAGCCTTTTCGCTGTTTGAAGAAAGAGTGCTATAGTATTCAAAGACTTGAAGCACTAAGCATTAGATTCCTTTTAGATTAAAATGCTAATACAAGTTTTTTTCTTAGCTTTAACTCAAATCAAATTGCTATGCTAAAGATTACACTTATTCTAACTTCCGTTTTTCTTTTTGTTTCTTGTCAAGAAAAATTAGAACCGATAGAAGTCATTAAAGAAGTTGAAGTTCAACCTGAACTTATTGAAGAAGATTATTTCAATTACGACACATTAAAAGGAATATACACTGGAGATTTTGCGGGTAGCAAGATTAGAATCATTGTCAACTATTCTAGCAATACTAATGCAATAGGCTATAACATACATAAAGGATTGCAACGGAATATTTCTGGTAAAGTTCTCAACTCCAATGATACCATATTTATGACTTTAGCTGAACCGGGAGATCATAAATACGATGGCGTTTTTAATCTTACTTTTATCGGAGAAGATCAACATCCAACTGCTATTTGGGCTTCGAACAGTGGAAAAATTAAACCAAAAACTTTTTCTCTCACAAAAAAGGTTGTGGAAGAGTTTGATGATGACAAGCTAAATGAGAATAGTATTCCTGCATATTTTGATTCTGCGATGGATTCTATTGGAATTTACAATTTCGATGAAGACGGATTTGTTGTTTTTATCTATTATCCTTCTTCTGATAAAGAAAATAGAATTGAACAATACCAAGAAATAAAAGGAACTTGGTCGTTTAACGATAAAAAAATAACCATTGATTGGGAGAATAATGATTTATTCGGCTCATCAGAAATATTTTCTGTGATTAAGAATGATTATGAGTTTCATATGATTGAAGAAGGCGGAAGAACAATTACACCTTCTTATTGGTAGCAATGCGATCAACCTTAAAGAAAACATTCAATCTTGGTGCTTTTTTACTCATTCTTTATGCGTCTTATTTATTGATACTTCTTTCCTTGCCTTATATCTACTTTGAAAAACACGTTGATTTTCTAGAGACGAAGCAATTGATTTATCATATCAAAGTTTGGCGAGCTAGTTTTTACATTCACGTTTTTTTTAGTCCTATTGTTATTCTTAGTGGGTTGTTTCAATTCAATAAGCGCATTCTTAGAAATAGAAAGAAAATTCACCGTTGGTTAGGAAAAGCATATGTTTTTACCGTCCTATTTGTTTCAGGTCCTTCTGGCTTTATAATGGGGTTGTATGCGAATGGTGGAAGAATCACTCAAACGAGTTTTACAATTCTATCTGCCTTGTGGATTTTATTTACGTTTATTGGCTATAAGAAAATACGAAAAGGAAAGGTTGATTCTCATGTGAAATGGATGCTCAGAAGTTATGCTTTGACTCTTTCTGCTGTAACTTTAAGGTTTTACGCTTATCTTTTTGACGTGTTTAATATTGATCTTTCACCAAGAGAAACGTATGCAGTTTTGGCTTATATCAGTTGGATTCCAAATTTGATTGTGGTGGAAATGTATGTGAGGTCGAAATGGTTTAAGGGATATGTGGAGGTTAAATAATTTTACTTTTTTTTAAACATTGTTCAAGATTTTTCATCTTTCAATTCTCAATTTTAACCTCTCACCTATTCTACCTCCTCAATCTGCGTGTCAGCTAAATCCTCGTTCTCGCTCACAACTAACTTCCCACTTTCTGAAATTGTTAAAAAAGTAGCATTGATTTTAGTTTCATTGATGATAGGATTATCGTAATAACCGTGCTTGTCGGTGTCTTTTTCGTACTCAACCTCAAAGGTGTTTATACGTAATCCGTCTCTCTCAACTGATGCTCTCATTCTCGGTGAATCCATATTCTTCTGTCCTGAAATGATGCGTTTATCAATCAATTTACCTTCGTGAGTAAAAGTGGCAATTCGATAAAGCATAGGATAAGATTCATGCATAAAATCATCTCGGATAACGTAAATTAACGCGACATATTTTTCTGTTTCATAAGGAATAGAATGGTAATAAAAAATCTTTCCAACTTCTCGAGAAAAAGCTTCGTCGCGCATTTCTGCAATGTATTTTTCATACTCATACGAAATGGTTTCATGCTCTTGCCTTAATTGTTCATAGCTTTTACTTTCTACTAAATCATAAGGCAAAGGAATATGAGCAAATTGCTTTTTGAATTGCAACCAAAATAAATTTTCTGAATTAGCTACACCTCTCAAACCTTTCTTTAGTGCTGCTTCAAATTGCCATGTCTTGCGGACATTTGCTAAATCACTGTCCTTTCTAATGTGATTAAAATTGGAATAACCTGCCTGAATTGCATATTCAATGTATTGAGCGCTTTGTTCTTCTTTTTCGAGAAGAGAAAAAATACAGGCTTTATTATATAATATCTTAGAAAAAGGTTCATAGTTGAGTTGCTCTGCCATATTGTAGGATAGCAATGCATCATCAAACTTCTTTTGACTCATGTATAAATTCCCTAGTTCGTAATAGGTCTGTGCTGTTGGTTCTTTTAGCAACGATTCTTTGAAATAAATTGAAGCAGAATCTAATTTTTTCTTGTTCCGAAAAGCATCTAAACCCCTCAAGAATAGTGAGTTTGATTCCTTTATTTGCTTCTCTTCATTCTTTAGAAAAGACATGATTTTATTTCCCGAGAATAGGTCCGCCTCTGTGATTTCAACAGGGATGAGCTTCTCAATAATTTTCTCATGGATGGGAGCAACAGGCTCTCCGCAACTAACTGCTAGTATTGATATTCCGATAATTGCAAAGGTTTGAAACAACTTCATAGATGATTGGTTTTGAAGCTTCAATATACGGAAAAAAATGGAGTTTCGGAGTTTTGGAGCATTCTAGTTTTAGACCGATACATTTTTCAACTACCTTACTTCTACGGACAGGCTCGACAAGTTCTTTTTCAGAATCACAAAAAAACAAACCACTTCATTACTAATTCTTAATTGTCAATTACTAATTGCTAAAAAAAGTCTCCCCTTTATCAACCATTCTTCGCATCAATGGACTTGGACGGTAACGATCTTCTCCGTATTCATGGAACATTGCTTCCAATTTCTCCAAGACATTCTCCAAGCCAATTTCATCTGCCCAAGAAAGTAATCCTTTCGGATAATTCACTCCTTTTGTCATGGCTAAATCTATTGCTTCTTTGCTACCTATGTTTAAAAATACAGCATCAACTGCTTCGTTAATTAGCATCATCAAGATTCTATCAAAAATTTGTCGCCCTAATTTTGCATCTTCTATTGGCTTTGGATTCTCCGCATTCTCTGCATAATCAAAGTAACCTTTTCCTGATTTCCTCCCTAAATATCCTGCTTCTGAAAAGCGCATTTGCGTAAATGAAGGCTTGTAACGAGGATCATAATAGAATGACTTAAATACGGTTTCTGTAACGGTATAATTCACATCGTTTCCAATGTAATCCATCAGAGTAAACGGCCCCATTCTGAATCCTCCGATAGAGGTCATTGCCCAATCAATCGTCGCGAAATCAGCAATTCCCTCTTCGTAAATCCGCAATGCTTCACCGTAGAATGGACGAGCAACTCGATTTACAATAAATCCTGGTGTATCTTTGCAAATCACCGTAATTTTTTTCCATGAATCAATCAATGATTTTGTTTCGTTAAGCGTTGCTTCGGAAGTTTGTACTGCCGGAATAATCTCTACTAACGGCATTAGTGGTGCAGGATTGAAAAAATGCACACCTATAATTCTACTTGCATCTTTCAAAGCTGCACCAATAGACGCAATCGACAGTGAAGACGTATTTGAAGCCAGGATGCAACCTTCAGGTGTTATTTCCTCCAATTGAGCAAAAACTTTCTTCTTGATTTCAAGATTCTCCACAATCGCTTCAATAACAATTCCACATTCTTTGAAATCGTGAACATCTGTACTATATGAAATATTGGATTGAGTAGTGTCTGATTGTTCTTGGGTTATTCTCCCCTTCTCTACCAAACGCGCCATGATTTTTGCCAATTTACTTTTTGACTTTATTAGAACCGCTTCGTTTAAATCTACCAAAACAACTTGATGACCATTCTGTGCAGCTACTTGTACTATTCCGGAACCCATTGTTCCTCCACCTAAAATTCCTACTTCCATATATTATTATTTATCACTTCTGTCTCGGCTACGCTCGACATCCGTTATTCACTCGACATCCGTTAGTCGTTCGATATTCGTTATGTTTTTACACACGGATGTCGAGCGTAGTCGAGACACCGTTATTTTTATTCTCCTTTGAACTCCGGTTTTCTTTTCTCCAAAAACGCAGCACATCCTTCATTGAAATCGTAAGAATTACCCGCTTGTGTTTGCAAATCTTCTTCGACCTTTAATTGTTGCTCCAATGAATTGGTCAAACTTTCATTCATTGCTTTCTTAGTCAAACCTAATCCTTTTGTTGGCATTTTTGCTAATTTCTTCGCAAACGCATCTATCGTTGCAACAAACTCATCATCTGCTACGGACTTGTAAATCATGTTCATTGCTTCTGCTTCTTTAGCACCTACCTTATCCGCAGTCATCATCAAAGCCATTGCTTTTTGCATTCCCACCAACCTTGGTAAAAAGAAAGTTCCCCCTGAATCTGGAATTAAGCCTATTTTAGAAAATGCTTGAATAAAACTAGCGCTTTCTTTGGCAAAAACAATGTCACACGCCAAGGCAATATTTGCACCTGCTCCCGCAGCAACACCATTTACCGCAGCAATTATTGGTTTTTCTATCTTTCTTATTCTAAGAATAATTGGGTTGTAATGATCTTTTACGATAGAATTTAATGGCGGACCATTTGGATCCGTTGCTTCCGCCAAATCTTGCCCTGCGCAGAATGCTTTCCCTTCTCCGGTAATAACAATTGCACGAACATCTTTATTTGTTTCACAAGCATCTAGTGCAACTTGCATTTCTAGTGCCATTGCTTTATTAAAAGAATTAAAAACATCTGGTCTATTCAATTTTATTTCACAAACCCCATTTTCTATTGTTGAAATTATTCCCATTGATTTTCTTTTTCACGAAGTTACTATTTATTTGAATATTTGCCGAATCGAATAATTGTAAATTCACAAAA
>JAJRQP010000121.1 GCA_024280195.1 Bacteroidota bacterium
CTCTGACCGTTAATAGCCTGAATATCTGCATTTTAACTGAAAAAACCTAATAAATAGCGAAAAGATTCACATAAAAAATTGACCTTAATTTATTGATAATCTTTTAGTTACATGATTTAAAAGAGACACTAATTAAATATGGCAATAAAGAAATCGGAATTATACAGTTCGCTTTGGGCAAGCTGTGATGAACTAAGAGGTGGTATGGATGCAAGCCAGTACAAAGATTATGTGTTGGTAATGCTGTTTATAAAATATATAAGTGATAAATGGGCAGGACAGCCATATGCACCCATTACGATACCAGAAGGGGCAAGTTTTAAAGATATGGTTGCGCTGAAAGGTACAATTGACATTGGCGACCAAATCAATAAGAAAATAATTGCTCCCATTGCAGATACCAACCGTCTTTCTGACATGCCAGACTTCAATGATGTCAATAAGTTGGGTAGTGGGAAAGAAATGGTTGACAGGTTAACAAACCTGATTGCAATTTTTGAAAGAAAGGAATTAGATTTTAGTAAGAACCGTGCTGATGGTGATGATATTCTTGGGGATGCTTATGAATATCTTATGCGACACTTTGCAACCGAAAGTGGAAAGAGCAAAGGACAATTTTATACACCTGCCGAAGTCAGCCGTATAATGGCAAAGATTATTGGTATCAGCCATGCCAATACGACTTCTGATACAACAGTGAATGACCCAACATGTGGCTCAGGGTCGCTACTCCTTCGAGTGGGAAGCGAAGCAAAAGGCAGTGTTACTTTGTACGGACAAGAGAAGGAAGCGACCACCGCTGGACTTGCCCGTATGAACATGATTCTGCATAATAATCCCACAGCCGAAATCAAACAGGGCAATACGCTTGCCAAACCATTGTTTGAAGAAAACGGGAATCTTAAAACCTTCGATTATGTGGTTGCCAATCCACCATTTAGTGATAAACGTTGGGGCAATGGATTGAATTTGCCAGAAGATTATCCATACAATCGTTTTGCTGATTATGGAGTTCCACCTGCCAAAAATGGTGACTATTCTTATTTGCTCCATATTGTACGTTCTTTAAAACGACATGGTAAGGGTGCGGTAATTCTCCCTCATGGTGTTTTGTTCCGAGGAAATGCCGAGGCAGAAATTCGAAAGAACCTGATTAAAAAAGGGTACATCAAAGGTATCATTGGTCTGCCAGCCAACTTGTTTTATGGTACTGGAATTCCAGCAGCTATTATTGTGATTGATAAAGAAAATGCTGAAAACCGCAAGGGCATCTTTATGATAGATGCAGGCAAAGGTTTTATTAAAGACGGTAATAAGAACCGTTTGCGTGAGCAGGATATTCATAAAATTGCAGATGTGTTCAATAACCAGAAAGAAGTTGCAGGATATAGCAGAATGGTTTCTGTTACTGAAATAGAGAAAAACGAGTATAACCTCAACATTCCAAGGTATATCGACAGTCAGGAGACAGAAGATATACAGGACATTGAAGCACATTTGTCAGGTGGTATTCCTAACCATGATATTGATGCTTTAAAGGATTACTGGAATGTGTATCCTAACCTGAAACACACCTTGTTTGAAAATAGTGAACGACCAAAATATTCGAATCTTAAAGTTGATAAAGACCATATCAAACAAAGCATTTTTGAACATCCTGAATTCATCGCTTTTACAAGACAGATGGGTGTTTCGTTTGATTCTTGGAAAACTAATACTGTTGAATATTTAAAGAGTTTAACCGAAGGCAACAATCCCAAGGAAGTGATATACGATATTTCTGAAAGTCTTTTAGAACAGTACTCCGATAAGCCACTTATTGATAAATATACTATCTACCAACACCTTATGAACTATTGGGATGAAACCATGCAGGATGATTGCTACATAGTTGCATTAGATGGGTGGAAGGCAGAAACTTATCGCATATTGGTGGAGAATAAGCAAAAGAAATTGGTGGACAAAGGCTGGACATGCGATTTGATTCCAAAAGAACTTGTAATTAACCGATATTTTCAAGCCGAAAAGCAGGAGTTAGAAAATCTTGAAGCTGAAAAAGAAAGTGTAATTGCTGAACTCACAGAACTGGAAGAAGAACACAGTGGCGAAGAAGGATTCTTTGCAGAAATGGAAAAAGTGAATCAGGGAAATGTAAGGGCACGAATTAAAGAATTGAAAGGTGTACTGGATATAGAGGAAGAATTGGCGGTGTTAAATAAATACCTTGATTTGTTAGCCAGTCAGTCTGATTTAAACAAAAAAATAAAGAAAGCTGAGCAAGCACTGGACGTAAAACTATATGCCAAATATCCTACATTAACGGTTGATGAAATAAAAACTTTGGTGGTGGATGATAAGTGGATACAAACCCTTGAAACAGCCATAGAAAATGAGATAGACCAAATAAGTCAACATTTATCCAATCGTATTAAAGAACTGGCAGAACGCTATGAATCTCCGCTATCATCCATTGATTCAGAAGTATCTAAATTGGAAAGTAAAGTGAGTGCACACCTTGAAAAAATGGGATTTGCATGGAATTAATGGATAGCTATAAAAAAACAGAGATTGGAGTAATTCCAAATGATTGGGAATTGAAAAAAATTAGTGACATTGTTTCAGTTGATACTGAAAATCTAAGTAGTTCAACGAATCCTGAATATGAGTTTAAGTATATTTCTCTTGAAGATGTAGATAATGGTACATTACGAAATTATGCTGAATTGACGTTCAAAAATGCTCCTTCAAGAGCAAGGAGAAAAATTAGAAAAGGTGATATATTGGTTGCCACAGTACGACCTAATCTTAAATCCCATCTTTTCATTTCACAAGAGGTTTCGGATTGGATATGTTCAACAGGGTTTTCTGTTTTAAGAAGTAATTCAAATGTAGATGGTAGATTCTTATTCAGTCATTTATTTGTGTCCATCATAAATAAGCAAATTGATAACTTAATCACTGGTTCAAATTATCCAGCAATTAACAGTAATGATGTAAAATCATTAACAATCCCTCTCCCTCCACTCCCTGAACAACAAGCCATTGCCGAAGTATTATCTGACACCGACAATTTAATCCAATCACTTGAAAAACTCATTGCCAAAAAACGACTCATTAAACAAGGGGCAATGCAGGAATTGCTGAGTCCGAAAGAGGGGTGGGAAGTAAAGAAGTTGGGAGATGTTGCTGATATTGTTGGTGGGGGCACTCCAAGTACATTCATAAATAGTTATTGGGATGGAACTATAAATTGGTTTACACCCACGGAAATAGGATTTAAAAAATATGTTACGGAGAGTAGCCGAAAAATAACAATAGAGGGATTGCAAAACTGCTCAGCTAAAATTTTACCTATGGGTACGATTTTATTAACAAGCCGTGCGGGCATTGGTGATTTAGGAATTCTAAAAGAAGAAGGTTGTACGAATCAAGGATTTCAATCATTAGTTCCAAAAGAAGGAATTAATACTGAGTTTTTGTATTATTTGATGATTACCTTAAAAAAGGTGTTAGTTCAAAATGCAAGTGGTAGTACATTTTTAGAAATTAGTCCAAATAGAGTTAAGCAAATTCAAATTTCTTGTCCAAATACTGCTGAACAAATACGAATTGCTTTGATATTAACTGAAATTGATAATGAAATTGAATCATTAGAAAAGAAACTTTCAAAATATAAAGTTCTTAAACAAGGTTTAATGCAAAACCTGTTGACGGGTAAAATAAGGTTGGTATGATTGAGATTAAGCAAAACGGTAATACTTATAAGCTACCCAACGGCTTAACAGATTTCCAAAAGGAAATGTATGTCCACCTAATTAATTGGAAGTGGGATAATATAACCAAGCAAGTAGGTGTTTATCACAGAAAAGATAGAGAAGGTGTCATCCGAACTAATGAGTATGATGCAATATTGCCTGATTTTGTCCGTGATGACTTCCCAATAGTTTATCCCTTAATTCTGGATGACTTAAAGCAACATCAGGCATTATACAGCTTTAAATTCCATGAGCATTTCAACCACATGGCAAGTTCACAAGCTGCCAACATCAATCTGTTTCTACCAATACTATTGAATGAAAAGGCAGATAGTGTTTTTAAACAACTAAAAACAGATTTTAAACGATTGGCAATTGACGAGTTGTACAAAGGTTTTAGGATTGAATTTTGGGACGGTAATTCAAATAAAGAAAAAGGAATGTTAGGCGACCATTCAGCAATAGCTGGAACGGATTCAGATATAGCCATTGCATACTACAATCACAATGATGAATTATGCCTTTGGCTAATCGAGCATAAACTTACTGAGAAAGAGTTTACCGAATGTGGAGGGGCAAAGAGTAAAGGCAGAAAACCTATCCACAATTGCAATCATACTTTTTCTGATATTATAAGTAATAAGGATTTATGCTATTACCATAGTGGCAGAAAATATGAATACTGGAATATTACGGAAAAC
The DNA here is from genome assembly GCA_024280195.1 of Bacteroidota bacterium. Classification (GTDB taxonomy): domain Bacteria; phylum Bacteroidota; class Bacteroidia; order Flavobacteriales_D; family Crocinitomicaceae; genus UBA4466. The sequence goes on from JAJRQP010000121.1 coordinate 4,457, forward strand.
AACCAGTCATATTTTGTAAATCAAAGTATGCATGTAACCTGTCCATTCCGTGGGGGAATAAATCAATTGTGGAGAAATCAATTATTAGGTTTCGCACTTGAAAAATCAGGTAAATACAAACATGTTTATTTTTCTGTTGTAAAGCATCCTGAAAATAAGGCATTGGATGCATCAATCAACAACTACAAAAATTTGATAAATAATCATCCAAAATTTTCGATATTCGATTCAAATGAGGTAGTTACATACGCAAAATCCGTTAATGACGAAGAGTTAAATAATTGGGTTAGTTGGTATGAAGACTTGTATAAGGTTTAGAAACAAAATGATTTAAACTTTTTCCATGAAATGAATGATATTGGACAAATAGAACGAATTACCCAAAACCGAGTGGTCAAACTTTTTCGGGATGAATTAGGCTATACCTACCTTGGAAATTGGGAAGAAAGAGAAATTAACAGCAATATTGAAGACGATTTGTTGAGAAAATTCCTCACAAGAAAGGGTTATTCAAAAGTCCAAATCAATAAAGCAATATATGATTTGCTCACTACTGCAAATAATTTTGGCGACAGCCTTTACACCACCAATAAGAACGTTTATCAGCTTCTTAGATATGGCGTTAAAGTAAAAGCCGAAGCAGGAGATAATTATGAAACCGTTCATCTATTCAATTGGAAGGATTTTGAAGACAACGATTTTGCGATTGCCGAAGAAGTAACCATAAAGGGCAATAAAACCAAAAGACCCGATATTGTACTCTATGTTAATGGCATTGCATTGGGCGTGTTGGAACTGAAACGGAGTACTGTTTCAATCAATGATGGTATAAGACAAAGTATTGTCAATCAGCAAGACCAATTTATCCAACCTTTCTTTGCTACTGTCCAATATATTTTTGCAGGCAATGATACGGAAGGTTTACGTTACGGTTCTATCCTAACACCTGAAAAATACTTTCTAAATTGGAAAGAAGACGTACAGGATACCAGTCGGATTTTGCTGGATAAGTAGTGTCACTAAGAAAACGCATCTCTCGTTTTTGCAATATAATTATTTTAATATTTTATTGCACTCTTAATTTTCTGATTTCTGATGGATTTCGAACTAACTTTTAGCTTTTCCATTTCTGAACCAAAAATAATGA
>JAJRQP010000122.1 GCA_024280195.1 Bacteroidota bacterium
CAGAAAAAATTCTGACAGAAGAAAATGGTACAAATAAAAAAGAAGGCAAACCTAATAAGATTGACCAATTAACAAAAAGAGAAATGGAAATCCTTCAGTTAATTGTAGATGGAAATTCCAATTCTCAAATTGCTTCATTATTATTCATCAGTAAGCGAACCGTGGATACTCACCGAGTTAATTTAATGAAGAAATTAGATGTTCATTCTACTGTTGAATTGGTGAAATTTGCGTTGATGAATAATATTTAATTCTAGTTAAGAAAACCTGAAATATACGTTCATATACGTATTTCAAAAGGTCTTTGTTTAGCATAACTTTGCCGTAATATTAAAAGTAAAAGATATAAAACAATAATTACCTTTACCAACAACCAAAAACAAAAAGAAGAGTTGTATTGTTAAGATGCAACTCTTTTTTTCTCATGATGAATAGGATATTTTTACTGTTAATAATAGCCAGCTTCTCTAGTTATGGACAAGACTCATTGTTCGTGGCAAATAAGGACGCAGGTAACTATCCATTCTCTTCGGTAAGTTTTAAAAATGACTCTGCCTATTACTTGTATCAGAATTTTTATTTTGTGTGTAAAGAGAATGATATACAGAAAGTCAATCATTTAAAGCCAATTGTCGATAAAAAAGTTCAATCCAGTAACTGGGAAATTGAACAAGGAGTTAAGGAGTATTGTGATGCGTATTTCTATCGGTTGAATGGAAAAATTGATGAAGCAATTAATCGGTATAACAAAGCCAAACGTCTTTTCTCAAAAAAGAAACAACTGATTCCTTCTAAATGGGCTGAATTAGGAATAGCCAATTGTGACTATTTTTTAGGTCGACGAGAAAAAGCATTGCTTCAATACGAAAATCTTTTTAAGGAGGTAAAAGATATAGATTTACTCCTTTCGGCAAATTTGTCTTTTAACATCGCTGTCTTATATCATGAGAAATATTCTGTGGGTGATAAGAGTAAGAGAAACCCCGAAGACTATAAGAAAGCAAAAAAGTTTTATGAATTGACATTGAAACAAAATAGAGACTTAGATGTCGATTTAGGGGTGAGTAGAACCTATTGTTTGTATGGCGCTTTTAATTCAATTGCAGAAGGTTTTAAAGAAGCAACATGGATGCTCGATTCAGCATTGATTCTCGCAAAAGAAGCAAAAAATTTAGAACACATTGCCTTTGTCAATCTTAACATTGGAAAGAACATTATTGCTCAAGGAGATATTCTTAACGGAATTATTTTTTTAGATAGTGCCGCCGCTTATTATGATGAAACAGAAAATTATAGCATGAGTTCGTACGCAAATGTTCTAATGGCACAAGGGTATGAAAATATGGGGATGTACGAAAAAGCATATGAACATGAAAAAAATAGAGCAGACCTCAATAAGAAATTCCATAGTCAAACACTGGCTGATAAAAGCATGTTTTATGAGACGGAATTTAAAACCAAAGACTTAGAAGATGCTCTGGGCCTTACTAAGCAAGAAAAGTTAGCTTTCAAAAATGAAAGCTTAACTAGAATGATTTGGATTGTTGTGCTAGGTGCAATTGCATTGATTGGTTTTTTAATGTTCTACTTCATCCTAAAATCTCGAAAGAAAAAGGCAGAAATGCAAACTTCAGAATTGAAAATCAAAATGCAAAACGAACTTATTTCTGAAACCATTAAAGCGCAAGATGAGGTTAGAATATCCTTAGGTCGTGATATCCATGATGGACTTTGTCAAACAATTACAGGAATTCGATTGAATCAAATACAATTGCAAAAAGAATTAGAGAATGTTGCACCAGAGATTGCTGAAAAGTTGAAAAAGAATACGGCAATCATTGAAAATTTATACACAGACGCAAGAGATTTGTCTCACACATTAACTCCTTCAGGAATCATTCATAATTCGTTAAAAAACCTCATCTATGATATTGCGAAGCAAATGCTGAATGAGTTTAACCTATCTTATAGTGATTCAAATTTAAGCAATTCTGTGTTTGAATCTACACCCGAGAAAAAGCTTCATGTTGTTAGAATTTTCCAAGAATTAACGACAAACATTATTAAACACGCTCAAGCGACAAAAGTGGATGTTCAATTGTATGAACGAAAAGGAAACCTGATAATCCGAATTGAAGACAATGGTGTAGGATTTAATACAAGTGAATTAAATGGCTTTGGATTGCAAAGTATTCAATGTCGAACAGATATCCTTAAAGGAACCCTTTCTTTTGAAACAGAAAATGGATTGGTGAGTATTTTAAGAGTCCCGGTGGCATAATTTTTTTTAATTATTTCTACAATCATCAAGTCTAAGAGCGACAAGAAAATGCGATAGTATTTGAAGAACAAGCGTTAGTGTAGGGAAGCGTGTCTAATAATGAGCGCAGCGAATGAATTTAAAGCCGTAAGGCGTATCTAAGAGTTCGCTTGCGAACATATCTCTTTTCATCTAAATTCCACTACCTTTGTCTTCGATTAAAATCCATTCCAAATGAACAACAAACAACTTCAATCTTTTCTTCGCAATGCAGGTCATACTCAAATGATGCCAATGCAAGAAGATGCCGTTATTGCAACGCAAGAAAATGACAACGTGATTCTCTATTCTAAAACAGGTTCAGGGAAAACCTTGGCTTTCTTGTTTTCAATTCTTGCCAAAATGGAAAATGATTCCGATGAGTTAGAAGCAATCATTCTAGCGCCATCAAGAGAACTGACCATCCAAATTGAAGAAGTTTTTCGTTCGTTGAGAACAGGCAAGAAAATTACGGTTTGCTACGGAGGACATTCTGTTAAAACAGAAGAAAATAGCTTGAGTCAATCGCCGAATATAGTTGTAGGAACTCCAGGGAGAATCGTCGACCATATTCACAGAAGGAACCTAGATTTAAGAACCTGCCCAATGATTGTCATTGATGAATTCGATAAATGTTTGGAATTTGGCTTTGCAGAAGAAATGGGATTCATCGCTGAAAGAATGAGATCTTTGCGTAATAGAATGTTAGTTTCTGCGACCAAAATGGATGAAATTCCTGAATTTTTAGATGCAAAATATTGCGTGATCGATGCGATAAAGGAGAA
>JAJRQP010000009.1 GCA_024280195.1 Bacteroidota bacterium
CCGCTGTTAGCAATGACAGATTACATCGCGGGGTGGAGCAGTTGGTAGCTCGTCGGGCTCATAACCCGAAGGTCATAGGTTCGAGTCCTGTCCCCGCTACTAAAAAAAGACAATCATTAAATTGATTGTCTTTTTTGTTTTGGTGCAATCTTTGAACTATCTTGCAACAAAACAATTCTATGTCTAAATATTTATTACTCCTGCTTTTATCTTTCTCACTTTCAGCTACAATGAAAGCTCAAAGTTCTTCTATGTTCACTCAATATCAAGATTCTTCTGTCTATAGAATAGTAATGAAAACGCAAAATTTTAATGGCACAGAAAACATCGCATTGGACAACTTCACTATAAAATTCAAAAATGGGGAAACGAAAGTGTATTACATCCGATATGGAGATATGTTGATTTCTAGTTTAACAATCCCTTATTCTATGTTAGACCGATTTATTGAATTTGAAAAACATGTCCGTTCTATTAAATGCGATGACGTTGATTGTGTCGATTCTATTCTATTTGACGATGGTATAAGGAAATTCGAAATTCCAATTGATATTTTATACGAAGAATTGGTATCTAGTCTAATGATAGAACTAGAACAGAAAGAATAATGAACCTATTTTATTATCATTGGTACAGCCAATAAATTAAGTTATGCATTACAAACACTCACTCTTATTAACAGCAATTCTTTTAGTTCTTTCTGCTTGTTCTTCTGTAAAAAATTCGACTTCTACCAATGACGAATTAACCGACGTCAAAATTGAAATATTAGAAGAAATGGGAGCAATTGAATATCATAACGTTGAGGTTCAAGTAATGCAACACTTTCCTTATTGTGGTGGGGCGGCACCAACGGAAGAAATGATGAATCAATACAGCCCAGCATCAGGTAATTACATTCTTGTGAATAAAGTTGACAGCTCAAAAACAACCGTAATTGCAGATTCAACTGGGACTATTTATTTGTTTTTAGAGAATGGAGAATATGCTATTCGCCAAATGTTCAAAGACATGTCATTTGAAGCCTTTTATGCTAAAAACAACGATAATGGAAATTCTTTTACCAGTAGAGGCATTGACTGCTATCGTAAATGGTGGGAAAAAAACTTGCTAGACTTCACCGTCAATGATACAACCGAGGTAAAAACAAAAATTACATTTGGTTCAGCTTGTTTCACAGGAAACAATCCCTGTTTAATTTACAACGGGCCTTACCCTCCTTGAGAATGCCCAAACAGTGAATCCTAATAAAACGGCTATAGTTAGAACTAATATCCAATAAGAACTAGAAGTGCTTTTTGAGAACTCTACTGGTGACACATCTCCAGACACAACAAAACCTGCCCAATAGAACGGCGATTTTAAATGAGTGTCAGTTGTAGTTTCTAAGTAGTTCATTTTTGCATTCTTTAATGCTTCCGATTTCGTTAATCCATCCTCTAAATTTGAATAGAAGGATAACATGATTTTTCTAGTTGCTTCATCTGGCACTTCCCATAAACTAGATAAGGTGGAAGGCACTCCCGCATAAACAAAAGCACGCTGAACAGATACATTTCCTTCAGAAGAAGTCGTGTTTTTCTCTCCTGTGCTGCATGCACTCAAAACAACCATGTCAGCCTTTAAATCGACTCCATAAAGTTCATCAATGTATAATTTCTCATCTTCAAAAGCGAGATAACTTTTATTCTTATCGACGGGATCAATGATAGCGTGCATCGATAAATGCATGATTGATGCGTTTTTACCTGCATCAAAAAAGTGGTTCTTGGTTGCTTTCTCTCCGACGTATAATTTTGTTTGATAATTCTCGGATAAGGATTCACTTTCTTTTTTTGCGCCATGCAATTCATTTAAGTCAGTATTGTATGCATAACTTGGAGAAAAAACTACAAAATCAGCGTTGCTTTTCTGAGATTTAATTGTGTTGCTTAAAAAAATTAAATGCGGAGCATAACTGATGTTTAAATTTTCAATTAAATAATTGCCTTTTGGAGAAAGTAACGTTTCAAATGGCAAGTTGGCAATGTTTCCGTTTGACACGACAACTAAATTTTTGAAATCTCCCATAGATGTTGGAAGGAGAATTTCCGTTATCTTTTTAGCTAAGAATAGATCTTCTTTTCCTGATGAAATTACTTGAATGTATTGATCTATCAGAACGGAAGTTGCAGTATCTAGTTCAGTTAACTGAATATCTTTTGAGGTGATACTCATTCTGTATACGATTCCATCTGTTTGGAAAAAACGCAAGACTAAATCGGCTTCTTTTAATCCTTGCTGATATTTACCGCAATTAAATTCTACTGAATTAAACTTTGCATAGCTTGGGTATTTCTCTTTTACCAATTTCAAATGCTTCTCCAATGCTAATTCTAACTCAAACTGATTGTCTTTATTTTTTTCTTGAGTAAGTTGTAATCGAATTTCTCTTTCTTTTAGACGCAACGAGTCAGGAATTCCAATATTATTGTATTCTCTATTTTGCAAAAACTCATTCCACAATAATTGGTTTTCTATCGATTCCGTTTTGTTGACAATTGCCTGCAACACTTCTTGATTTGAGTTATCCAATGATGCTTTCTTTAAAAGACCAATTAACAAACCTTCATAAGTATCTTTTAACGACTCATTAAAAAGAAGGTTTTTAAAATTATTTTCAAAAACTTTCATGCCGCAATCATAGAAACAACGGGCCAATTCTTTCGCATCAGCAGTTGGTTGACTTGACAAAGTATCTGCAATTTTTCGTAGTAGTTTAGCATGACTAATATTATTACTCGGCACAAAGTTAGAACAATCATCTTTTAATTTTTCATCGGAAGAATGAATGAGTTCAATCATTTGTTGATTCAACTCTAAGAATTTTTTAAACTTTTTCTCTTGTTGTAAAATCAATGCTTTTTGAGCAAGGAAATAGCATTCTCGCTTATCTCCTTTTTTCATTTCACTGAAAATGTGATCCATTAATTGCATCGCCTTCTTACTCTCCCCCCTTAAAGCATATAGTTTAGATAAATTAAATGTTACTTGTAAGTAGGTACTCGGGTATCTATCTTCTCCTAATAATGATAACGATTTCAATAGATAAATTTGTGCTTCTTTCAAATACTTGTCCTTATTCTTTGTTGTATTATTATTATTAATGTAAAAATCTCCTGTTGCAGATAATGCACTGATGTACCTTAGACGTTCATTGTGATTACTTGAAGATAAAGACGTAAGGCTATCCAACTTCTCTAAATGATGTAATAATTTCTCTTCATTTCCACTTTCTGCATAGAGCAAAGTATACTGATATTCAAACGTAACAGGTTTGTTAACAGGGTATTCTGCAATGTAAATTACCTGGTCTCCAAATTGGTCATGCAATTTATAAGCTTGACTCAAATAGGACTCTGCATCTTTATAATATCCCAAATTTTTACTTTGGAAAGATAGATCTGAATAAACAGCGAATAAAAAATCATAGTCTGGGTGATCGATGCTTTGCAATAATTCTTTCGCTTTCTTAGAAGATTCAAATGACTCTCTGTAAAAACCTAAGTTGTATTCTACTTCGGCAATTTTATAGAATAAAGAACCTTTTTCATTGATGCCTACTTCATTATTTGCTGTTGCTTCTAACGCAAATTCATACCCTTTTAAAGCTTCAGTATAAAGACCTTTCCCTTCAAGTGCACTTGCCATTTGACTCCGAAATGCTCCTAAATAAAAACTATCACTATGATGTTTTACTGCGTACGCTTCACCTTTTTTAGCAACCAAGTACATCGAATCATATTCTCCAATACGAGATAGGCTAGTTGTCATTTTCAAGACACTATCCTCATAAACAAATACTGGATACAAATCATCAATTGTGATGTTGTGATCTACTTGCGCGATGAACAAGCCAATACAACTGACAGAAAATAATCCTATAATGTATTTTAAGTAAGACATTTTCTCTCAGTTGTATTTTTTTAGGGTTAGTTATTCCTTAATTACTCTAATTCTTTGCACTAAGTTAGCATCTATTTTAATTTCCATGAAATAAATTCCGCTAGATTCTTCTAAGTCAAATAAAAGATGAAAATGTACCATTCAAATCTACAACCATTGATGTTCCAATTTGTGTACCATCGGTTTTCCATATTTCAGTTGTATAATCAAACTTCGCTTGAAAATACATTTCTCCATTTACCTCAGCAAAATACCTTGGAGAACTTCCTATATTTCCTGCCCAAACTTCAATTTCATTGAAATTATACTGCCCAAAAGCAATGCTCGTTAAAATGATTGAAAATAGTGCTGTTGTAATTCTTTTCATCCTGTTTTTTATTTTGAAGTTCTTAAATCTTGCGATATGAAGTTAAATTCCATATCCATATCTATTGATAGGGAAATTGGATCTCCGCTTTCTCCTTTTAATGCTTTTCCAATGAAAGACATTGAAATTTTTTCGCTGCTTAATTCATGAATTGTTGCTTCTCCTGATTGAATAGAATATCTAACACCATTTGCATCAGAATACATAATATTCGTATAGCTTTTTTCCATCATAGAAACAGAAGTTGTGATTGGGAATTCTGCTTCAAATAAATCCGGACTCATTATCGTTATAACAAATCGTGCATCATCATTTTCAGTTGAAACAGACCGAATAGTGAAAATATTATCCATTAAATTAACTTTCGATTGTTTCGAGACCCAACTTGAGATAACTTGTTCACCATCGTTATCAACTAATTTAAATGTCCCCTCTAATCTGTGAGCATTCTCTTCTTCAGCAAATTCTTTGTTTGCTTTTTGTTCTTCTGTCTCATTAGGCAATTCTTTGATTACATCAACCAAGTTCTCAAATGCTTCTGCTTCCTGTTCTGTTTGTTCTCCACAAGAAGTTAATAGGATTGTACTTAGTGCGATTAGGTAAAATTTTGTTTTCATTCTTCGTTTTTATTGATTAGTGAATTAACAACCTTAAAGGTTAACAGTTACATTAATTTAGTAATTGAATAGTTTGCCAAAGAAATGGATATTGGTTTTTTAGACAAATCTATAACAAGCATATGCATTGTTTCTTTTCCTTTCTTGTCAAAAACTGACATTTCCATAACATAACCATCCTTACTATCCATGTTGGGTGCATTTTTTCCTAACGATTTAGAAAAGCTTTTGAAATAATCTTCATAATCAAAAGGAACATTAGGAGCTAACCAAGCAATTGTTTTTCCATCATCATGCGTAATTAGGTATTCAAAGCTGGCGTAACCATTAATTATTTTGGAACGCCCCGTCTTTTCATACGACATGTTTACATCATCTTTATCATCTGACTTCGCTTTTTTTATAAACCATTTCATTGACATTACTTGAGCTGTTTTCTCATCCCTGTTAAGAATTAGTACATCTTCTTTCACAAAATCATAGATTATTTCCTGGTTATTCATTTCTGCCAGCATACTCCCCTTTCCATAAGATTGAATCATTGTTGTTTTATCAGAATTCTTCTTTTCAGGATGGTCTATTTCTATTGTTGCTGAAAATGTAAATGTGTAACCTGCCCCAGAATAAGAACTCACATTTGCGTTGCTTGAAGCTTCTCTCGATTCTTTCTCTTTCTTTTTCTTACCCGCATCAAAAACACCATCCATTGCTTCTTCTGTCTTTTCAGAAGCTTTTTGCTCTGATTTTCTACTGATGGTGTTTTCAACACTTTTCTCGACTCGCTTACCCAAATCTTTTAAAAATTGAGCGTTAGAATGACTAATTGTTATCAGTAAGCACCCTATTACTAAAACAGTTTTCTTATAGAATTTCATCTTCAATTGAATTATTATTTATATTTGATTCTCTGCTATTAGTAGAATGAAAAAAAGAAAGGTTAACAACGTTTTATTATTTTTTTACGTTAACCTTTTTACCGACAAGTACACTAAATGAAAAAAGACGATCTCATCTTGCAAGAAGAATTGCGCCAAGGAAATAAAAAATCCTTTGAAGCAGTGTATTTGCAGCATCGTGATGCATTTATCAATTTTGGTAAAAGCTACCCGATAGATACAAATCAATTGATGGACATTTATCAAGATGCAACTATCAGTCTTTTTCAAAACTTTGTCATGAAAAAACTAAAACTAAAAACGAGTACTGTTAAAACCTATCTTTTTGGAATTGGAAAAAACTTAATTCTCGCAGAACTTAAAAAAGAAAGTAAAATTTATCGAGAAGCTCCTATTCAACAAGAATACGAAGAGATAATCATTGATTCTCCCGAAGAGACAACCGAAAGCAGATTATTGGCAGGGAGTTTTAAGCAACTAGGCGAAAAATGTCAAGAAATTATTCGCATGTTTTATTACCGGAATTTAAGTGTTAAGGAAATTGTAGAACTAAGCCATTACAAAGACGAAAACACGGTGAAAAGTCACAAGTCTAGGTGCATGAAATCTTTACGAGAACTTGTTAAACTTGAGGCGGTATGAGAGAAGAATTGATACAAAAACATTTCAGCAATCAACTCAGCGAGGAAGAGTTACACGCTTTTCATCAGCTAAAAGAAAAGGATGCTGACTTCTTAAAAGAAGTTCATGAGTACGAATCATTAATGACTGCTGTTCAGTCTGCAGAAAAGGAACAACTAAAAAGTGAACTTCAAACTCTTGAAAGAAAGAGAAAGAAAACTTCGCTTTACAGTAAGTTTGCCGTTGCGGCATCTTTTATTGGAGTAATCGGAATTGGTTCCATGATTTTTATGAACTCCGCACCATCTGGAACAAGACTATTTGCTGATAATTTTGAAGCTTATCCAAATGTAATTGCTCCAATAACACGAAGTGCAAACCCGATTGAGGATGTCAACAAATATTTTGTTGCTTATGAGAAAGGAGAATATGCAACTGCAATCTCAGGTTTCAAACAACAGCTGAAAGAAAATGACAATGCTGACCTTCGGTTCTATTTAGCGATGGCGTTGCTCAATTCAGAAAATGAAGACGATGCACTTTTAGAGTTGAATAAAATTGATCCGGAGAATACAGGTTTTTACCCGCAAGTATTATGGTACAAAGCATTAATTTTAATTGAGCAAAATGATTTTAATAATGCAAAAAATGCGTTGAATGAATTAATTGATGGGGAATCAGAATACAAGAAGGAAGAGGCTAAAAAACTAATTCAGAAACTGTAATCTACTTCTCAGCTACATAAAACAAGTCAATGCAATCATCTTTTGCTTC
>JAJRQP010000123.1 GCA_024280195.1 Bacteroidota bacterium
CCAGATGGTGATGAATACAATCAAACATGGAATATTTACATTGAAGGTGTTGATATCTATGATTTTAATTTGTTTGTGTACAATCGATGGGGGCAAGTGGTTTGGGAGTCACACGACCCATCTATTGGTTGGGACGGACAATTTAACGGTCGTTCTGTTATGGAAGGCACTTATACATGGGTGATAGACGTTGGGAATTTGGTCAACGATGAAAGACTCACTTATAATGGAAATGTGAATATTATTCGGTAGAAAAAATTCAAAAGTCCATTGGAAATAAGTAAATTTTAATTCATAGTTAGGGTTTTGCTAAAATGGTTTTTTTTGAATATTATTTAATTAATAATTAACAGGCATCTATTTTAGTATTTTTAACGTCATATAATTGATTAAAGAGTACTAATCTTATTATCTACAAATTAATGAAAGCGTTTTTAACCATTTTTATTTTCATTGTTTCAATGAATTTATTTGCACAGCAACAAATCTCTACCAATTTAATTTCTGTATCTGTAAGTCACCCTACAAATTGGGTTACCTATGTGTCAAATTCGGATTTTATAATCGAGTATCGTTTTGTGAATTGTGACCCAAGTAGAGGGATGGATTTTGAAGGAGTAATATTTAGAATCACGAATCTATCACAAAATAAAATTGCATTTTCTTGGCATAAATTACTTTATTATGCGGGAGATTGTAGAACTTGTAATTATCCAGAAGAATATTCTTTATCGATAAGTGTACCTGCAAATAGTTCTATAGAAGGTGATTGTGAACCCGATTCAGGTTATGATTTAAAACTTTTTTCAAAGTTTATTGATCAAGCTTATTCCAAAGGAGACCAATTAACATCTTTCCAATTGGGTAATCTAATCGTAAAGTTTTAAGCTATGAAAAATACATTCTTATTATTTATATTTTCTCTTTTTAGTGTGTTGAGTTTTTCTCAGACTTATAATATGAGTAATACAACTGTAAATTCTTGCTCTGGAACTTTCTATGATCCGGGGGGAACAGGAAATTATTCTAATAGTATTCCTTTGACGACAATGACTTTTTGTACTTCTACAAGTGGAAGTGAGATTGTGCTAGATTTTACGGGACTTCCTTTTCAGGTAGAAACAGGATTTGATTTTTTAAATATTTATGATGGAGTTGGTACAGGTGGAACACTTTTGTGGAATTCTCAAACAAGTGGCGGTTCAGTTAATCCTGGTTCAATTACTTCCTCCTCTGGATGTTTAACAGTTACTTTTTCAAGTGATGGTTCTGTGAATTATAGTGGTTGGCAAGCTACAATTTCTTGTTACACTCCAAGCTGTACTGATGGTATTATGAATGGGGGGGAAACTGGTATTGATTGTGGCGGACCAAATTGTGTAGCTTGTCCAGATTGTTTTAATGGAATTCAAGATGGAAATGAAACAGGAATTGATTGTGGTGGAAGTATTTGCGCACCTTGTCCAACTCCTTGTACCGTTTCTGTAACAAGTGCTCAAGTTGGGCCGGCAATAAATTGTAATGGAGGAACAGTTCAATTAACCGCATCTGGGGTTGGTTCATCAGGTTATGTCTTGTATAATAATTTCGATTCAGGTTCTGCAGGTAACGGTTGGAATTCAACTGGAGGAGCTTCTTTTGGAGAACCTTGCGGTCCGAATCCCACAGGAACACCTTATTATTGGGCTTCTACTTCTACAGGGACACCACAACTTTCTACAGTTCCTTTTGATGTTTCTTGTGGTGGTGTTATTAATTTTGATATGAGTTATGCAACTCAGGGGGGCGCCTCACCATGTGAAGGTCCGGATTTACCAGACGAAGGTGTAACTTTACAATATTCTACTGATGGTGGAGCTACATGGACAATTATTGATTACTGGGACCCAAATGGTGGGTATGATCCAATACTGACTTCTTGGAATTCTTATTCTTACCCTATACCTCCTGGAGCGATATCACCAAATACTCAATTTCAATGGATACAAAATAATTCATCAGGTAATTGTTGTGATAACTGGGGGGTTGATAATGTTTCAATTACTTCTGTGATTAGTTGTGCGCCTTATTGGTATGATTGGGCACAGGTTCCAGGTTCAACAGATGCTGCAGTTCAAAACGAAACTTTCTCAAGTACGACTACTTATACAGTTACGTATACAAATGGAACTGAATCTTGTTCTGATAGTATTACCATTGTTGTTCCGCCAGGAACAACAGCAGATGCTGGTCCTGACCAATTCTTTTGTTCGGGAGCCGCTCCAGTGACTATTGGAGCTGCACCTGTAAGCCCGGATTTAGGAGCTGTTTATGCCTGGAATACTGGTGCAACTGGTTTTTTAACGGCAACAGATAATGGTCAAATTACAGTTTCACCTTCTGTAACTACGGATTATTTTTTACAAGTAACTTTAAATGGATGTACAAAGTATGATACTGTGCAAGTTTTAGTTTCTAATCTAGTTGTTGCTGGAACGCCAGTTTCCCCTTCTTGCCAAGGTTTATCAGACGGACAAATACACATTGATTCGCCAGGTGCAAATGAATACAGTTTTGATAATGGTACGACTTGGCAAGTTGATTCATTTGATTTAACTCTTCCGGCAGGAACTTATGATGTTTGTGCTAGAACTCCTCTGGGTTGTACGAAATGCACACAAGTTACTGTTATTGACCCTCCACCAGTGATTGTTTCTGTTAGCAATGATACGTTGCTTTGTCAAAATGGAACAGGTTACTTATCAGCTTCAGCAATTGGTGGAACG
>JAJRQP010000124.1 GCA_024280195.1 Bacteroidota bacterium
AAAAGAGAGATAACTTAGTTTTTAACGAAGTTAAGCCTTTCTGTTTGAGTATCACTAATTATTTCAAGAACGTAAATTCCATGAGGTAATTTTTTTACATCAATTTTGGAATCGTCAAATACTGGGTTTATAAAAACTTCTTGTCCCGTTGAATTGATTATTCTCACACTTATTTTATTCTCTAGAAAACCAGAAGAAAAATGAATAAAATCAGTCGTTGGGTTTGGATAGATGAGCTTTTCCTTTTTAAGCTCAACAACACCCGCAGTCCCTTTAAGGATTTGATCTGCCAAACAAAAATCAGGTAAACCATAACCTCTCAAACTATCGGGAGTGTTAAATTGATCGGCACTTTCTCTTATTGCATCAAATACTTCTTGAACTGATTTAGTAGGATTTGCCTGCATTAAACACGCAGTTGCACCACAAGTAATCGGTGATGCAAATGAAGTTCCATTTCCAGAAAGAACAGTATCTTGAGGAGTAACTACCCATGCACCTAAACCTCTAGCCACCACATCTGGCTTTACTTGACCATCAGAAGAAGGTCCAACAGAAGAGAAAAAAGCATAATTACTTAGAGAATCAACCGCGCCAATACACAAACAACTATCCGCATCGCATGGGGTAGAAATTTTACCGGGTCCACCATTGCCTGCAGCAATAACAACAGCAATTCCTTTTGAAGCAGCAATATCTACACCCAAAGCAGCGATGGTTGTGTTGCCATCCATATCTGCATAAATATGATTGGTCAGCGTGTCATCAAAACCAAAATAACCTAAAGAAATATTCGCAATATCCACTCCAACAGAATCACATCTTTCAAGAGCAAGCACTAAGTCAAATTCTTCCGACACTGTTTCTGTTGCGGCAACTTCTGACCTATAAAGAGCGATATCTACATCTTTCGCTGTTCCAATATAAGGTTGAATGGCTGTAGAATTCTGCCCAACAATGCAAGAAGAAACCGCTGTTCCGTGAGAACTGTTTCCAAAAACATCAGCATTGTTTAAAGGAAAATCCCATGTATCTAGTACTCGCCCTTGCAAAAATAAAGAATCGAAGTAAGAAACAGTATTCATATTTGTAAAACCAGCATCGATAATTGCTAAATAAATTCCCGTTCCAGTATATCCTTGATCGTGCAAACAATCCAAATTCAATTGTTCAATTTGAGTTCTGGAAAAACCATAATTCAACGCTTTATTTGAAGAGCTCGGCTCTTTTTCTATAGTAGATGTTTTATGTCGCTCAAAAACTTCAACACGCTCAATGAAATCAAATTTGTCTTGTAATTGTACAGGAGAAAGAGGGCTGGAATAAATAACTGCATTCAACCATTTAGACTGTTTCTCAACTTCTCCAAAGGCTGCAAGTTTCTGAAGGTAAATATTAGTTATCGGAAAATCATAAGAATCTTCTTGAATTCTCTTATTGGCTCTTCGAATCAAAGATCGTTTAGAAAGAGTTGAATTTAAATCAAAACCTTGTTTTGAAGATTTATTCTTTAGAAACACAATCATTGTGTTTTGACTTAACCCTTGTAAAGAGAACATTAAAAGAATAAGAGGGAGAAGTTTTTTCATGCCCCTAATATATTCAATTTATTTCATGTTTTAAGCATCATTTATTTCAATGTAATGTTTATTGATTAAAGACGTTAAAAGGAGCATCAAATTAGAATTTCTTACATTTGATAAAACTATTTTCATGAAACAAATTGCATTTCTTTTTTCTTTTTTCGTTCTTATGTCTTGTGCAGAAGTAAAACCCCTAGAAGAAAAAGTAGAGAATGAAACAGGTCCATTAAGAGATTTAGTAGAGTTTGCATCGATTGATGGTTTAAAAATATCTGCTGATATTTTTAAAATTGACAATACTTCTCCCATAATCATTCTTTGCCACCAAGCGAGGTATAATAAGTCTGAGTACATGGAGATTGCTCCTAAGTTAAATAGAATGGGATTTAATTGCATTGCTATTAATCAAAGATCTGGTGGCGATTTGAATGGATTTAAGAACGACACTTACGAAAGGGCTAAAGAGAAAAATTTATCCACGGATTATTTAGATGCAGAACAAGATATTACTGCGGCAATTGAATTTATTAAAAAGAATAAGAGTAGCAATCAGAAAATCATTCTTTGGGGAAGTTCTTATTCTTCAACTTTAGCGATGTATTTTATTTCGAACAGTAGTGACATTGATGCTGTTGTTGCATTCAGTCCTGGAAATTATTTCTCCGAGCAAAAAGGATCACTTATTCCATTGTTAAAAGATGTTGTTAAACCAGTCTTTGTCACTTCTTCTAAAAGTGAGGCTCCATCAATAAAAGAACTTTTAGTTGAAATGAAATTAAATAGTAATCAAGTACATTTTATTCCCGCTTCAAAAGGTTACCACGGTTCTAAAGCTCTTTGGAAAGATCAAGAAGGAGGAGAAGAGTATTGGAATGCGATTACTTTATTTTTAGAGCAGTTCAAAAAATAAACAGCTTTATTTAGAACTCCTCATCAATCTCATTCTCTTTAAATGCAGAAGGAATTAAATCTGGAATAATCTTTAGAACAATTGGCAATAATAGCGCTCCACCAGGCAACAAAAAAATAGCAAGTGCTGGAACCGACTTAACGACATCCTTGAATTGTGTTTTAACGGTTTCTTTCTCCTCTGATGTCAAGTCTTGAGAGGCAGATTTCTTTATCAATGAAATGAGCTCTTTACTTTGTTGCAATTCCGTTGTTAACTTATCCTTATTTCTAAGAATGATTTTGGTCCATCGTTTAGAGATGCTCGAATATGCTTTCTTATACGATGAAGAATCATTCATGAACTCCAATGTCTGTTCAGTATCAAGCATAAACGCCTCTGTCAGGGCTATGTTTTGTTCTAAATCATGAAAAGAGATACCTAAAGAATTTGACATTTCAATTAGAAAATCCAATTCATCATCTAGTAAAACATCATTAGAAATAGCTGTTAAAATGGAGATATCAAGCAAAAAATGTTTGAGCATCCAGTGACTTTTCACAAAGAAGGAAAAATCTTCAATTGTTGCACCATTTTCAAACTTAGATTTAATTGCATCTCGTTCCTCATCTTCAAAATTAGCAGAAGCTAAAAAGACGTTAAAAATTGCTCGTTCTTGATCTTCAATTTCATTATCTGCGTGGGCTGCTAAAATTACAGCGGTCATTGCATTGTTTGCAAAAAGGTGATAACTACTAAGCGCTTGATCTCGGTCTTTATGAATAAAGTCGTCAAAAAGAATGACATCTATAAAAGAGAAAGCGTTGCTAAAGGTATTGACCCACCATTTATTTTCTAGAATGTTTATTTTAATGTCAACGCGTTTTGAGAGTGTTTTTTCAATTTTCTCTTCCTCAGAATCTTTACCAAACAATTGAAAGAGTTTAGAAATGGAACTGACACTATGTTCTTGATAAAAAGCACACAGATGTTGCACAAAATCTTTCCGATTATATGCTTCTTTTTTAACTTGACGAAACACAAAAAGATGTGCTTCAAACAGGAGAAACTTTAATTTTTCTTCAGAAGTCCACTCATTTCTATCAATGGTTTTTGCATAAATGCAAGAGAGTGCATGTCCAAAATTAATTCCTGACTTTGCTAAAGTCATGTGCATAAAATCAATTTTACGCATATTTTCTGGGCGTTCGACTTCAAGAACAATTTCACCCTTGTCAACTAAGTCAAAGTATTTGGAAATCCATCCTTTTGATCCTGGACTTATCATTTTCTTTGCTTACAATCGTCCGGCAACAACGAATGCCTTTCTTTTGGTGAATTCTACACTACCATCAAGGTTGAACGCTTCAAAAACAGCAACATAAGTTCCAATGCTTGCTTTAGTGTTGTCTAATCTGATACCATCCCAAGTGAAGGTTCCTCTCAACGAAATTAATTCTGACTTTAAAACTTCAGCAATGAGGCGTCCTCTGTCATCATAAATGGTAAATGTTGCGACTAATCCAGGGCTAGACATTTCGTAATTTACTTGAAGAACATCTTCCAAACCATCATTGTCTGGGGAAATAGTTTCACTTGTAAAACTAAAATCACCGTTTGTTGTTGCTGGGTAGTATTGAGAATTTTCTTTACCGGGCGTTGCAAAACCAATTGATTCTGCCGCAGTATGCCAATTACTTGCTTGATTTGAGCTCCCTTCAGGATCTAACCTTTCTAAGGATTTTCCATCTTGATTATCAAGCAATTTAAAGTGCCAGTCATCCAGGTAAGAAACCATATCCAGGACATTATTCTGAGCAATTAAATAAACATTTCCTTTATCATTTGAGT
>JAJRQP010000125.1 GCA_024280195.1 Bacteroidota bacterium
CCTTAGGTTTTAACAGAGAACAAGTTGAGAAGCACGCACCTGAGATTTTGGAACATGCACTTTCTGGCATCCATAAAGATGAGATTTTAGAGACGCTTTTGAAGTAGACTTTATTTGAGTGGGGAGTGGGGAGTGTGGAGTGTGGAGTTGGAAAATTTTCATTTTTTGATTTCATTCTTTCTGAGAAATGAATGTTTTTTTGATTGAACATTTCTCAATTCTACCCTATTTACTCCTACATAACTCTTCCCCACTCTAACACTCCTAACTCCTAACTCCACACTAATCGCTCCTAACTCATCACTCAAGGAAATAATGATAAGTTGTTGAAAACTCCTAATTTTATTCTTATTCTAACAGTGGTTAATCGGTTTTAAAACTTTAATTTTGTTGCTTACCTAGTGAAGGATGATTCAAGAAGAATTACGTATTAAGGTTAAAAATATTTTCTCCGCTTATCTGGAGCAAAATCAGCACCGGAAAACACCAGAAAGATTCGCGATACTTGATGAAATATACAACTATGAGGGTCACTTCGATATTGAAGCGTTGTATGTGAAGATGAAGAATCAAAATTATCGAGTTTCGAGAGCGACACTTTACAACACAATCGACTTACTTTTAGCCTGTAATTTAGTTCGGAAACATCAATTCGGTAAAAACATTGCTCAATTCGAAAAGTCGCATGGCTCTAAGCAGCACGACCACGTTGTGCTAACAGATACTGGAGAATTACTCGAATTTTGTGATCCTAGAATTCAAAACATCAAGGCTACCATCGAAGAAATTTTCGATATAGAAATACAACATCATTCTCTTTATTTCTACGGAGTAAAGAAAAACTCAAAAAAAGACTGATATGAACTTAACGTATCAAATAAATATAGAAGATCCTGTTATCGTTTACGAGTTAACAGGGAAAATCACAACGGACGATGATTATCTTGAACTAGAGAAAATCGTTTTTGACTACCTCAATCAGAATTATTACAGAATCGTTTTTGATTTGACGCAATTAACGCACACCAATTCTTCTGGGATTGGTTTTTTCATGCGCACATTGACTAAATCAAGAATAATGGGAGGTGAATTAGTATTAACTGGAGTAACTGGCAATGTTGAAAAAATATTTACCATCTCCAAACTGAATGAAATATATACCATCTGTGAAAACCAGAAGGAAGCAATCAATCAATTTAAACAAGTTCAATGAAAGTAGATGTACTTTTAGGATTACAATGGGGTGACGAAGGAAAAGGAAAAATCGTCGATGTATTAACACCTAAATACGACATCATTGCTCGTTTTCAAGGAGGACCAAATGCAGGTCACACACTTGAATTCGAAGGAACGAAACACGTATTACATACCATTCCTTCCGGAATTTTTAGAGATGGGGTTATGAACCTAGTTGGAAATGGCGTTGTAATTGATCCTGTGATTTTCCAAGAAGAACTAGACAAGTTGAAACCATTCAACATTGATATTCCTTCTCGTTTGATTATTTCTAAGAAAGCGCACCTTATTCTTCCTACACATAGAATTCTAGACGCCGCTTCTGAAGCTGCAAAAGGAAAAAACAAAATTGGTTCTACTTTGAAAGGAATCGGTCCTACGTACATGGATAAAACAGGTCGTAATGGACTGAGAGTGGGTGATATTTATTCTCCAAAATTTGAAGAAAAATACAAAGCATTGGTAGAAAAGCACAAAGCAATGTTGCAACGTTTCCCTGACTTTGAATACAACTTAGATGAGTTGGAAGGCCCTTGGATGGTAGCGATTGAGAAGTTGAAAGAACTCGACGCTATTGACAGTGAACAATACATCAATGACGCATTAAAAGCAGGAAAGAAAATTTTGGCTGAAGGCGCTCAAGGAACAATGCTAGATATTGATTTCGGAACTTATCCTTTTGTAACATCCTCTAACACCGTAACTGCTGGAACTTGCACTGGACTTGGCGTTGCACCTACACGCATCGGTGATGTTATCGGTATTTTTAAGGCTTATTGCACCAGAGTTGGTAGTGGTCCCTTCCCTACTGAACTAGAAGATGAAGTGGGAGAAAAAATCAGAAAAGAAGGTTTTGAATTTGGCGCAACAACGGGTCGACCTAGAAGATGTGGTTGGATTGATATTCCTCAATTGAAATATGCAATCATGATCAACGGCGTTTCCGAACTGTCAATGATGAAAGCAGATGTTTTAGATAATTTCGATACAATTAAAGCATGTACACATTATTTAATTGACGGAGAAAGATACGATTACTTCCCTTACGACGTTAATGACGTTGAGGTCGTTCCTGTTTATGAAGAAATCAAGGCTTGGAATTGCGATACAACTAAGTTATCTTCTTTTGAGGATGCTCCGGCAGAATTAAAAGCATACGTGACGTATTTGGAACAAAAATTGGAAGTTCCGATTACAGTTGTCTCGGTTGGACCGGACAGAACACAAACACTTAACAATAAAGTACTCGCTTGATAGCAAGATTAAATATATTGAAAAGTGCGCTGTTCATTGGCGCACTTTTTTTGGTTTCACTCCAAGGATATTCTCAAAATAATATTGAGTTAGTTCCTGGTTCTGACTTATATACATTTGATGAAAACTTAGGTTATGGAAGACTTATAGGTAATGTTCATTTTATCTACCAAGGCAATGATATGTATTGCGATTCTGCCCATTACTTTAAGAATCAAAAAGCAGTGAGAGCATACGGAAATGTCCAAATCAATAAAAACGACACATTAAACCTCTATTGTGATTCACTTTACTACAACGGAAGAACGGGCAAAGCAAAACTTTGGGGTAATGTTAGAGTACGAGACAATGAATTTAAACTTACCACAGACACCCTCGATTACGACACCAAAAAAGGACAAGCTCACTATCAATATGGAGGACGTGTAGAAAGTATTCTCACGCAAGAAGTATTAACGAGTCGAGTGGGCTACTTTCATCCAAATTCTAAGAACTTTTTCTTCAGTAAGAATGTTGTTTACGATAGAACAGACTTGCACATGGAAACCGACACCTTGCAATACATTTACAGTCAGAAGAAAGTTTTCTTTTTTGGACCGACCAATATCAAAGCCAATGATGCAGATATGTATTGTGAAACAGGTTGGTACAATACCGATACCCGAGAAGGTTCTTTGCAACAAAACGCATGGATTTCTAAAGAGAAAGACTACATTTCTGGAGATACATTATTATACAACCCTAACGAAGGTTATTCTATAGGAATTGGAAATGTTTACTACAAAGACTCCACGCAGAACATGGAATTTAACGGAGATTATGCCTATTCTTCGGACACGCTTAATTATTCATTCTTAACAGGACATGCTTACGCAACTAAATATTTGCAAGACGATACCATGTATGTTTTTGCTGACACATTGTTCATGGAACAAATTGACAGTAATGATGTAATGAAGGCGTTTCACAATGCTAAAATATTCTCAACCAAGGTCCAGTGCGTCGCTGATAGCATTACTTTCGACGGGGAGCAAGAATTAATTTTCTTATATGAAGAACCTATTGTTTGGGCAAATTCGGCGGAATTAAAAGGGAAACTAATTACCATTCATCTTTCTGACACGATGATACATCAAGTCAATATCATGGAGAAGGCATCTATTGTGATGGAAGTTCAAAAGGACTCGCTTTACAATCAAATTGCAGGAAAGAAAATTGTGGCTAAGTTTCGAGACAATGATTTATACAAAGCAAATGTTACAGGAAATGCCATCACTATATTTTATCCAGAAGAAGAAATAAAAACAGATTCTACATTCACCAAAAAACGTCAAGGAATGAATCGTTTGTATGCAAGTGATTTACGCATTGATATTGATAGCAATGAAATTTCGGGAATTACTTACCTTGAAAAACCAGATGGAGCTTTCTACCCAATGGATCAAATTAAAAAAGACGAGATGTTTATCAAAGGTTTTGCTTGGAAAGAGGCTTTGAGACCTAAGAGGAGCTTGGTTGGGAACCGATAAACATGGAGTATATAAATACAATGGTAATGCATTTGAAAAATTTAAAATAGCAACCACCAATAAATAAATACTCAAACTACTTGTAACTTTATCACGAACAAATAGTCTTACAAAAAACTGCATTTATGAAATTAATTTCACTCCTTTTTCTTTTAACAACTACACTGACTTTTGGACAAGAATACTTCCAACAAGAA
Source organism: Bacteroidota bacterium (assembly GCA_024280195.1). GTDB lineage: Bacteria > Bacteroidota > Bacteroidia > Flavobacteriales_D > Crocinitomicaceae > UBA4466. The sequence continues at coordinate 4,217 of JAJRQP010000125.1, forward strand.
GTCAACTATAAAATTGATGTCAAATTGAATGACACAGCAAATACACTGACTGCTTTTGAAGAATTTGAATACATCAACAATTCTCCTGACATTCTCGATAAAATTTACATTCACATCTGGCCAAATGCGTATCGTGATAAGAATTCGGCTTTAGCAAAACAATCTTACAATGACGGAGATCAACAATTGCATTACGTTTCAGAAAAAAATAAAGGGCTGATTGATTCTTTAAATTTTAAAGTGAACGGAGAAACCGTAGAATGGTCATATCATAACCACCATGATGATATTGCTATTTTAAAACTGAACTCCATGTTGCATCCAGGAGAAAGAATGACTGTTTCTACCCCATTCTTTGTGAAAATACCAAGTGGATCAATATCTAGATTAGGTCACGTTGATCAATCTTTTCAAATTACACAATGGTATCCAAAACCTGCCGTTTACGATAAGGACGGATGGCATCACATGCCCTATCTAGGTCAAGGAGAATTTTATTCTGAGTACGGTTCTTTTGATGTTTCGATTACATTACCCAAAAACTATATCGTCGGTGCAACTGGAGATTTACAAACAGCATCTGAGGTTTCATTCTTAGATAAAGTTGCCAAAGAAACATCAGATGCTATTCTGAAGAACAAACTCACAAGAGACTTGGGAGAAGTTGATAGAGATGGGTTCCCTGCGTCAAGCAAAGAATGGAAAACAATCAGATACACACAATCCAACGTGCATGATTTCGCTTGGTTTGCAGATAAACGATACAGTGTTCTCAAAAGCGAAGTAGAACTTCCTCATTCTAAAAGAAAGGTTACTTCTTGGGCAATGTACACTAAAGGAGAGGCTAATTTATGGGTGAATGCATCGGAATACTTGAACGATGCTATCTATTATTATTCTTTATGGAATGGAGATTACCCTTACAATAATGTCACTGCTGTTGATGGAACCATCAGCGCTGGTGGCGGAATGGAATATCCTAATGTTACCGTTATTGGACGATCAGGTAATGCATATCAATTGGAAGTTGTCATTGTGCATGAAGTCGGACATAACTGGTTCTACGGACAATTAGGAAGCAACGAAAGAACGCATGGATGGATGGATGAAGGAATGAATACCTTGAATGAAATCAGGTACGTTCAAACAAAATATCCGGACAACACTGCACTTTCTGATATGGTACTCAACGGAAAATTTCACATGAACGATTTGGATCATCATGACATGGCTGACTTATCTTATCGTGGTATTGCTGGTATTGGTGAAGACCAACCTATTGAAACGCATTCTGCAGAATTCACTTCTACTAACTATGGAATTATCATGTATCAAAAAACAGGATTGGTTTTCTATTACTTAAAAGACTATTTAGGAGAAGAATTATTTGATCAATGTATGCGAGCATATTACAGAGAATGGGAATTTAAGCATCCTCAACCAGAGGACATGAAAGCATCCATTGAGAAAACATCGGGTAAGAATCTATCTTGGCTTTTTGATGACTTAATCAACACAACGAAACACATTGATTACAAAATCAAAAAGGTAAAGCAAACTACAGAAGGATATTCTGTTAAAGTTAAAAATGTTGGCCAAGTTGATGGTCCAATAGAAATCAATGGAATTTTAAACGATAGTATTGTCGAAACAAAATGGATTGAACCTGGAACAAAATTTAACACCTTAGAATTTGAGTCCAAACAATTGGATAAAATAGTAATCGATCAAAGCAAAGATATTCCAGAGTTGCACCGTCAGAATAACACCTCTAAAACGAAAGGTTTGTTCAAAAAACACGAACCTATTAAGTTTGAATTCCTATTTGGTGATAATGAACCTGAATTTACAAACGTATTTTGGACGCCAACTATATCTGGTAATGCTTACGACAAAGTAATGCTTGGATTAGCAATTCACAATTTCTCTGCACCAACCAGTCG
>JAJRQP010000126.1 GCA_024280195.1 Bacteroidota bacterium
TGGGCGAAGAATAACACATGGTTTTTCAAAGAAAAAAGATTCCTTTTGCAAACCTCCACTATCGGTCACTAACATTCTTGCATTCTTCTCCAAAGCAATAATATCAAGGAATCCAGCAGGATCTATGATTTCTATCATTTCCGATTCTGCAATATTTTCAAACAACTCTTGAGACAATTGATCTTTCATTTTATGCTTCGTACGAGGATGCAACGGAAGAATAATTTTCAATCCTGAATTATCTCCAATATCGAGCAATGCCTGGAAGATACTCTCCATGTTCTCCTTGATATCTGTATTCGAATCTCGATGAACAGTGCACAGAATAAATTCACCTGGGTTCAACTTCAACTTTTCAAGAATCGTTGATTTCTCATCCGATACGTTTGAAAAATGAAGACTGTTATCATACATAATATCACCGCAATGATGCACACTTGGAAAATCTGCAGAACCTTTGCTTTTTCCACTTACATCAAATCCTTCTTTGCTCAAGTTTTTAATTCCAGAATCGGTTGGTGTAAACAACAACGAAGACATATGGTCGCAAGCAATTCTGTTTACTTCTTCTGGCATTGCCTTATTAAAAGAACGTAAACCCGCCTCGATATGAACCACAGGAATATGAATTTTCGTTGCGGCTAACGCTCCTGCAATCGTTGAATTGGTGTCTCCATAAACAACTACTGCATCTGGTTTCTCTTTTAGAAAAATCTCTTCCAAACCGTCTAGCATTTTTGCAGTTTGCTTTCCATGAGAGCCACTACCTACACTTAAATTATAATCTGGAAAAGGAATTTTCATTTCCTCAAAAAACACATGCGACATATTCTCATCGTAATGTTGTCCAGTATGTACAATTATTTCTTGCAACTCTTCATTAAAGTGGTTTGCAACAGCTCTACTCAATGCAGAAGATTTGATTATTTGAGGCCTAGCTCCTACTATCGTGATAATTTTCTTTTTCAATTTTGCTGATTTTACATTAAACCTTCATCGGCAAAGCTAAAGTAGTTATTATCCGAGAATATTAGGTGATCTAGGATTTGTAAATCAATCATTTTTCCAAAAGAAACGAGTTCATTGGTTAATCGCTTATCTGCTTCGGATGGTTTTAATTGCCCACTAGGATGATTGTGCGCAAGAATAATAGCACTCGCTTTTTTCTCCAAGGCATGATTGAAAATGACTTTTCCATCGGCAATCGTTCCTGCAATCCCCCCTTTTGAAACTTGTTGTTTTGCCAATACTTCATTGGCTCTATTTAGCAGGAGAATGTAGAATTCTTCGTGTTGTAAATCGGAGAATTCCACCTTCAATGAATTGAACACGTCTTTAGAGGATGTAATTTTCAACTTCTTTGAATCACTTGTTGTTTCTCGCCTACGTGCAATTTCCATTGAAGCAAGTATTGAAATTGCCTTGGCATTTCCTATCCCTTTAAAACTTGTTAATTGCTCTAAAGAGAATTTAGAAAGTTGTGACAAACTGTTCTCTGCCTTTGCTAAGATTTGTTGTGATAATTGCACAGCAGAAAGTTCTCTCGTTCCCGACCCGATAAGAATGGCTAATAACTCTGCATCTGATAAAGCTCCTCTACCTTTCAGCATCATTTTCTCTCTCGGACGGTCATCTTCCGCCCAAGATTTAATTGAAATTTGATTCATTGTAATTCGTGATTAGTGGTTTTCTTATTTAAGATACGAAAAATTTTGACTTCTTCGATTATTCGACACACTCCATACTTCCATCTCGGCTCCCGCTCGATGTCCGTTTCACACTCCACACTCTAACAACAGCCTACTTCCAACACTAATAACTCCTCACTTTAACCCCAGTCTACTTACAATTCTTAATTTTGCATTCTTAATTTTTAATTAAAAAAGTGGATTCATTAACTCAAATAATTCTCGGAGCAGCCGTTGGCGAAGCTGTCGCAGGTAAAAAGATGGGGAATAAAGCCGCACTCTGGGGAGCAATTGCAGGTACAATTCCAGATTTAGATGTGATAATTCGTCACTTTTCGCATCCTATTCAAGGAGCATTGATGCACAGAGGTTTTTCTCACTCCATTGTCTTTGCACTGATTGCAACTCCTATTTTGGCTTGGCTAGTTGGTAAATTATATAAGAATCGTTACGATATTGGTTTATGGAGAAAACTCTTCTTTCTAAGTATTGTCACCCATCCTATGCTAGATATTTTTACAAGTTATGGAACGCAATTTTTCTGGCCTTTTGAATTACGATGGACTTTTAATTCTGTCTTTGTTGTTGATCCTCTTTATACTATTCCTTTTGGATTGCTATTACTCGTTGCCTTGTTCTTAAACAGAGAATCTAAGTTGCGAAGAAAACTCAATAGGACAGGTATTATTTATTCTTGCATTTATCTACTTTGGGGAGTAGCAGTGAAATTGGCGATATTGGGTGATTCTGGCAACTACTTCGCTGGGAAAGAAATTCAAGAAGAAAGAACGCTTGTAACACCAATGCCATTCACTTCATTCTATTGGATGGTTTTAGCAGAAAATGATGATAACTATTTCATTGGGTACAAGTCTTTGTTTTCTTCTTTCAATGAAAAAGATGTACAAACCTATTCGAAGAATCATTCTGAACTTGAAAAAGTAAAATGGAAAGGACAAAATTATACCGAAACATTGAAATTTCTCACCAAAGGTTATTATTCTGTTGATGATTCTTCCGACACCTTAAAAGTTTATGATTTACGCTTTGGAGAATTGAGTACACTTACCAATAACACTTCAAACGAACCATTATTTAGCTACGGTATGGTTATTGACAATGGAATTGTGAACAAAACGGTAGGCCCCAACCCAAGAAGTCGTTTTAAAGACGCTAACTTTGGAGCTTACTTTGATAAAGTTTTTGGAAAGTAACAACCAACTAAAAATTTAATTAAACGAAGAAAAAATAACTTGTTAAGCAACTTCTTAACTCCTTCATTCTTTCTTCTTAATCTCTGATTAAACCATGAAAAAACAATTAATAATACTATTCAACCTTGCACTACTAACCGCTTGTGCGCAAGAAAAACTAACGATTGAAGCTCCAGTAAAATTAGACCTTTCCCCTGTAGAAATCTCACTGGATTCTTATTTAAAAGATCTTCCAGAGTTAGATGCAAAAGTAGACAGCGTTTTTAACACAATGACACATCAGGGAATTGTTGCTCAATTAATTATGCCAGCCGCAGGGAGATTAGGTTTACCAGCAGATACAATCAAAAACTTGATTAACGACCATTTAATTGGAGGAGTAATTCTATTAAACGGAACAAAAACGCAATTCACCAATTGGGTCACAGAATACGAAGCAATGAACAAGAAGTTGGGCAACTTACCTTTTCTCTATTCGGCAGATGCAGAACCAAGTTTAGTCAATCGAAAAATTAAAGGTTCAACGCTTGTACCAAAAGCAAATGCGATTAAAGATTCTACAGAAGCAGTTCAAGTTTCACAAACAATCTCTAATGACTTGAATGATATAGGAATTAACTATAACTTCTCACCTGTTGTTGATTTAGCAAAAAATGCAACTGTTGGTTACAGAGGTTTTGCATCCAACCCGAAGAATATTATTCCTTTCTCGCAAGCTTTCATTGCCCAATCGCAACAGCAAAACATCATTGCAACAGCCAAGCATTTCCCAGGACACGGTTTGGTTTCAGGAGACACGCATAAATCATTGCAAGTTATTGACGGAGAATTAAAAGAATTGAAATATTATCCACCGCTAATTGAGAATGGAGTACTTTCTATCATGGTGGCACATATTGCAATCAAGAACAATAAACAATTCAACACCAATGGTTTACCATCAACAACTTCAGAGGTTGTGGTTCAAGGACTATTGAGAGACAGCCTTGGTTTTAAAGGGCTTATCATTACCGATGCTATGGGAATGGGAGGAGTTTCCAAAATCAAAAATGCATCAACAAAAGCTATTACAGCAGGAATTGACATCTTGTTAATGCCTAAAAATTCTAGAAAAACACATGCTGAAATTTTAGCGAAATACAATTCTGATTTAGCATTCAAAAACAAAGTTGACACAGCTGCGAAAAGAGTGATTAGAATGAAGGTTTGCCTTGGATTGATTAAATAATTGGAAGTAGATTGGTGTTAGAATTATGAATTATGAGGTGTGAATTACTTTGTATCAACGGCTCTGTGAACCTCTGTGTATTTTCTGCGCAACAATTAATTACTAACTCCTCACAATTAAAACATCATTCCCTCCCTAACAACCCCTTACTTCCCGATAATTCTCTTATTTTTGTTTCTTATGCCTTTAAAAACGATTCAAGAAATAGCAAAAACCTTCGAACCCATAGGATTGACGGACATGGATAAAGTCCAGCTAATGAATCGTGTAGACACCAAATTTGTCTTCACACTAAAGGATTTAGAACGCTTATTACCTCAATTATCAAAAGATTATTTTTTACTAAATGTAGATGGAATTCTTCTTTCTGACTATGAAAGTTTGTATTTCGATGATACTGATTTCTCTTCTTACAATGACCATCACAAGAAGAAAGTTGATCGCTTTAAGGTGCGTTATCGAAAGTACGTACATTCTAACCTTGCATTTCTAGAAGTAAAACACAAAAACAAAGGAAGAACGGACAAAAGTCGAATTCGAGTAGATGATATTCCAGATTCAATGAATGAGATTGATTTTCAATTTGTAAAAGATGCTGGTGTGAAAAGTAAAGCAATGATTCCTGCTTTGCTAAACAACTTTAGTCGCATAACTCTCGTTAGTAAAGCAATGAATGAACGTTTAACTTTAGACTTGAACTTAACTTACATTTGGAAAGATAAAAGAGTCGTCGTCGAAAATATTATTATTGCAGAATTGAAACAAGGGAAAGCAATGCGAAACTCTCCTTTCTACCAACTAATGAAGAATAACCTAATAAGACCACTAAAAATAAGTAAATACACCATTGGTGTGATTATGCTTTACGGCATGAAAAACATCAAGTACAATCGATTTAAAAAGAAATTATTAAAACTTAAAAAATTACAAAACGATGCTGCCTAATATAATAATGCAATCATTTGCCGACTTCTTTGGATTAACTTGGTTTGACGAAGATTTCTACACACTTCTTCTAAGACTCGGTGTGAATCTAATTTTCATGACGATTATTATTCGTTATTTGTATTACCCAATTACAAAACGTAAAGATTACTTGTTTACCTATTACATGATTGGTCTAACAACTTTCTTCCTTTGCTTTGGATTGAAGAAATTAGACATTGATACAGGAATGGGATTAGGGCTTTTTGCCATCTTTGGAATCATTCGCTACAGAACTGATGCAATTGAAATCAAGGAAATGACTTACCTTTTCATCATAATTGGAGTGAGTGTTGTCAATTCTCTAGCATCTAATAAAATTAGTGTCGCTGAAATGGGAGTGATTAATTTAACTGTTGTTGCTGTTACTTATGGCTTAGAGTACATGTGGTTAGTGAAACATTTAACTCGTAAAACAATAGTTTATGAGAGAATAGACCTCATAGTTCCTGAAAAGCACGAAGAAATGAAAGCCGACCTTGAAGCAAGAACAGGATTGACAATCAACAGAATTGATGTTGGTAAGATTAACTTCCTAGACGATACTGCACAAGTAAGAATCTTTTATTTCGCAGACGAGCAAGCAATGTCGGACTATCATAACGACTAAATTTTACGAATGGGGAAAGTCGTAAATTTTCGATTGCTTCTACTTCCATTCTCGTGGATTTATGGTGGAATAGTTGCCTTGCGCAATCTATGCTATGACTTTGGTGTTCTTTCTTCTTACGACATTCCAAAAAAATCTATTTGCGTCGGAAATTTATCTGTTGGCGGAACTGGAAAAACTCCGCATGTAGACTTAGTCACTTCATATCTTATTGATAAACAGTTGTTACCGAGCATTCTCAGCAGAGGTTATGGTAGAAATACATCTGGGTTATTAGAAGTTAAAGAATCTTCAACTGCAGCAGAAATAGGAGATGAACCTCTCTTTTACAAAACAAAATTCAAAGAAAAAATTCGAGTTGTAGTTGCAGAGAAAAGGAAATTAGGAGTAGATTACATTCTAGATAATTACCCCAAAAATGATGTCATTGTTTTAGATGATGCATTTCAACACAGAGCTGTGAAAGCAGGGTTTAACATTCTCATAACCGATTATTCTCACTCATTCTGCGATGATTATATGCTACCTGCAGGAAACTTACGTGAATGGACCTACGGAAAAAAAAGAGCCGATGCAATAATTGTCAGTAAGAGTCCAAGCAAAATTTCTGAAGAAGAAATGCAAAATATTAGAACAAAGTTAAAATTTAATTCAAATGCTATTTTCTTCTCTCACATTGAATATAGAGAACTGAAACCATTTAGTAAGGGTGTTGATTTTAAAATTGAGAATATTCTTCTAGTAACAGGGATAGGAAATCCCACTCCACTTTTTACAGAATTAGGTTCTCGCTATCGTGTAGAACTTTTAAGATTCAAAGACCATCATGTTTTTACACCTAAAAACATAGCAGAAATTCATGAAAAATTTGATACATTTGCTAACGGTAATAAAATCATTGTTACGACAGAAAAAGATTTCATGCGATTGAAAAATTTCATTGAAACAAACTCTGCTAGCTATCCATGGTTTTATCAACCAATTAATACAATAATAAAACAACAACATAAATTTAACCTTTGCTTAAATGAGTATCTCAAAATTTAAAGAATCAGCTGACTACATTCAATCACGTACAAACGTTAAACCTTCTATTGGAATTATTCTAGGAACTGGACTGGGTGGCTTAGTGAAAGAAATTAACATTATTGATGAAATTGACTACAAAGACATTCCTCACTTTCCTGTTTCGACAGTTAAAGGGCATTCTGGGAAATTAATTTTCGGAGAACTAGGAGGAAAAAAAGTTGTAGCAATGCAAGGGCGATTCCATTTCTACGAAGGATACACAATGAAAGAAGTTACCTTCCCTGTCAGAGTGATGAAATTCTTAGAAATCGAACGTTTATTTGTAAGTAACGCTTCGGGGGGAGTTAATCCTGACTTTGAAATCGGAGAAATCATGATTATTGATGATCACATTGATTTATTCCCTGCGCATCCGTTGAATGGTAAAAACATCGATGAATTAGGACCTCGTTTCCCAGACATGATGCATACCTACGATGCCAACATGATTGCTTTAGCTAAAGAAATTGCTGCAGAAAATGACATTAAAGTTTCAACTGGAACTTATGCTGGTTTAACAGGACCAACTTTGGAAACACCTGCAGAATACAAATACATTCGTGCAATCGGTTCTGATGCTGTTGGAATGTCAACTGTTCCTGAAGTAATTGTTGCACGCCACATGGGAATCCCTTGTTTTGCTGTTTCAATTGTTACTGATTTAGGAGTGCCAGGTGTGATTCAAGAAACTACGCACGAAGACGTTATCGCTGTGGCAAATAGACAAGAGCCAAAAATGACGATTATAATGAGAGAACTTATTTCTAGGGTTTAAGAAAACAAAAGAATGACTGAAGAAATTCGATCTAAATATCAAGCTGTAATTGGACTAGAAGTTCACGCGCAGATGCTCACAAAGAGTAAAGCTTATTCTTCCGATGTGAATGAATTTGGTGCAACTCCGAATTCAAACGTTAGTGTTGTAACATTAGGACATCCTGGAACATTGCCAAAAATGAACAAGCGAACAATTGAGTTTGCTATTCGAATGGGGATTGCCTGTGAGTCTGACATTACAGAAATTCAAAGTTTCGATAGAAAGAATTACTTCTACCCTGATCTTCCTAAAGGTTATCAAATAACGCAAGACAGAACTCCTATTTGTGAGAATGGTCGCGTTTACATAAAAGATGACAACGATCAAGATAAGGCTATTCGCATCACTAGAATTCACATGGAAGAAGATGCAGGGAAAAGCATCCATGATGTAGATGTTCACGATACTTTGGTTGATTTAAATCGTGCTGGAATTCCTTTAATTGAAATTGTTTCTGAACCTGATTTAAGAAGTTCTCATGAAGCATACAATTACTTAACAGAAGTTAGAAAACTGGTTCGTTACTTAGAAATTTGTGATGGCAACATGGAAGAAAGTTCTTTGAGGTGTGATGCTAATATTTCTGTGATGCTCAAAGGTTCTAAAGAATATGGACGACGTGTAGAAGTTAAGAACATGAACTCGATGAGAAATGTTCAAAAAGCAATTGAGTTTGAAATCAATCGCCACATTGAATTGATTGAGAAAGGAGAAATTGTTGCACAAGAAACTCGTTCTTTTGATGCCTTAAATGGCTCTACAATATCAATGCGTTCTAAAGAAGCAGCAAATGATTACCGTTTCTTTCCAGAACCAGATCTACTCCCTTTAACGGTAGATCAAAAACAAATTGATGCAATAAAAGCTGAAATGCCAGCACTGCCTCGTGACTTGTTTCTTAAATACACACAAAAATTAGGTCTTTCTGAGTACGATGCTTACAACATTACAGATAATAAGGATCTTGCTCTTTTCTACGAAGAAATTATTGCAGAAACGAAGAATCACAAAGCAGCAGCCAATTGGTTAATGGGCGATATTAAATCATACCTGAATCACAATGGACTTGAAGTTGCAGACTTTCCTATTTCTCCAAAAACAATTGCAGAACTTATAGCAATAATTGATGAAGGAAAAATCTCTTCAACAGTAGCTTCTCAAAAAGTTTTCCCTGCATTGATTGAAGATGCTTCTAAATCACCACTCAAGATTGCTGAATCAATGAATTTAATCCAAGATTCTGATGAAGATTCTTTGCAAGAATACATTAATGAAGTGATTGCCAACAATTCTGCAGAAGTTGAACGGTATAAAAATGGAGAAAAACAATTAACGGGATTCTTCATGGGACAATTAATGAAAGTTTCAAAAGGAAAAGCCGATCCTAAAGCTGCTAACCAATTAATGCGTTCTGCTCTAGACAACTTATAAAAAACACTCAATGATCTCAAAAATATCTTTATTCAGTATTCTTTTAGTATTCTTAACAGCCTGCTCAGGAGATGTTACAAATGAAGTTATTGAACTGAATGATGGAGATAACTTCTCTATTTCAGGTACAATTACCGGTGCAGAGAATAAAGTATTCTATGTAGAAGCTTTGAGTCAGCAAGGGAAAATTGATGTCTCCAAAGCTACTGCTGATGAGAGTGGACACTTTAATGTTACAGGGAAAATACCAGGCCTTGGAATGTATCAACTTAGACTCGGAGAAGACAACGAAAGAATCATCCCTATGACCTTAGTCCCTAACGATCAAGTTGTTGTTAATGGAACTTACACTGATTTTGCAATGACTCCTGAAGTTTCAGGAACAGAATGGGCTACTACCATGACTGAGTACATGAAAAAATACGCAACATTTCATTCTGAGCAAGAAAAGTTAATGAAAGAACAAGGTAAATTGGATGAAACTGAAATGACCAAAAGATTTATTTTATTAAAGAGTACTGTTGATGATTTTGCGATTGCTAAAATGAAAGAAAATCCATCTAGTCCGTTTAATATTGTTTTATCATCCTCTTCTACTCCTTCGATGGGCTTTGAGAATTACAACAAAGAGAATATTGAAGTTTTAAAATCAGTTGCCGATGCGTATTCAAAAGACTATCCTGACTCTCCATTAACGGCTGCAATTTCTAGTCAAGCATATCAAATCGAATTGGCTTATAATAAGTTCCTTACAGATAATTCAGGAGAAAGAGTTGCGCCAGAAATTGCTCTTCCGAATCCTGATGGAAACATTATTAAACTATCTTCATTAAAAGGTAAGTACGTTCTGATTGATTTTTGGGCATCTTGGTGCGGACCATGCAGAAGAGAAAGTCCTAATCTTGTAAAAGTTTACAATGAATACAAAGATTTAGATTTCACTATTTATTCTGTTTCTCTAGATAAGAAAGCAGATGCTTGGAAAAAAGCAATTGAGGCGGATGGTTTAATTTGGCCTAATCACGTCAGTGATTTAAAAGAATGGAGTTCTCCAATGATTCAATTATATGGCTTTAATTCTATTCCACACACCGTTTTAGTAGATAAAGAGGGGAATATTATTGCAACAGGATTGAGAGGAGCAAGTTTGGAACAAAAATTGAAAGAACTTTTGAAAAAATAAGAACAATGAAATTAAAAGCAATACTCGCAAGTTTACTTTTTGCTCCTACTTTATGGGGGCAAACAAACGTTACCGTTTCGGGAATGATATTCAACTCTCCAGTTGATTCTGTTTTCATCGTGCAAAATACAGCAAAAGGTGACAAAGTTATTCTAGGATCAAAAATGGATTCTGATGGAAATTTTAAACTTAACGGAGAAATTCCTGCTCCTGATTATTATTCGTTGAAAGTTGGGATGACAAAAATTCACCTTATCTTAAAAAAGGATGCAGTTATCAAAATCTATGGTGACGGTTCTGATTTAGGAAAGTTTGCGAATATCGTCAACTCTGACCATTCTTCTAAAATGCATAAGCACATTCAGAAATTAGATAAATGGTCGGCTAGAATTTATCAAGCACAGCAAGACATTAAAAAGGATCCTTCGAAAAAAGATGCGGTTAATCAACAAATGGCGAGAGAAGCTAAAACTTTTGATGGAGAACAACGCACTTTTATCGCTCGAAATGCAAATTCTCCTGCTTTATTTGCAGCTATTGGAGCCATTGATCCTTCTAAAGATTTTGCAACGTATCAATCCATCGTCAATCAATTATCAAGGTGTTTTGGAGAATCGCCAACCATCCAATCACTTCAAAAGAATTTTGAGCAAATAAAGAAACAAGAAGAAGCTAAGAATGTTTTAGCTACAGGGAAACCAGCTCCTGATTTTGAAGAAACAAAACCAGATGGAACTAAAATTAAACTTTCTGATTTGAAAGGAAAAGTAGTTCTTCTTGATTTTTGGGCATCTTGGTGTGGACCATGTAGAAGAGAGAATCCTGCAGTTGTAAAATTGTATGAAAAATACAAAGATCAAGGCTTTACTGTGATGAGTGTTTCTCTCGACAAAAAGAAAGAAAATTGGTTAGGAGCCATCAAAAAAGATAATTTATCGTGGCCAAATCATGTAAGTGATTTGAAATTCTGGCAAAGTAGAGTTGGAAAAATATATGGCGTTGGAAGCATTCCTTTTACTGTCTTAATTGATGCAGAAGGAAATATCATTCGAACAAAATTACGCGCACACGATCTAGCAATAGAGCTAGAAAAGATATTCGGTAAATAGGAATGGAAGATTCACAGAAGAAGATATATTTTGCATCAGACTTCCATTTAGGAGCTCCTGATTATGATACAAGTCTTGTTCGTGAAAAAAAAATTGTTGATTGGCTCAATCACATTGCTCCAACTGCAAAAGAGATTTATCTTGTTGGTGATATCTTTGACTTCTGGTTTGAATACAAAAGAGCCGTTCCTAGAGGATTCGTTCGTTTACTTGGTAAAATAGCTGAACTTTCAGACTCAGGTATACCAATTCATATTTTCACAGGAAACCACGATATGTGGATTTTCGATTACCTACCAAAAGAATTAGGCATTGAATTACATAGAGAACCAATCGAAAGAACCTACTTTGGGAAATCTTATTTTATTGGTCACGGTGACGGATTAGGACCCGGAGATAAAGGTTATAAATTCTTAAAGAAGGTATTTGCAAATAAATTTTGTCAATGGTGCTTTGCTCGTTTACATCCCAATTTTGGGATTTGGTTGGCAGACAGATCTTCTAAAACAAGTCGTGCTAAAACAGGATCTGACGATGAAAAATTCTTAGGAGAAGAAAAAGAATGGCTGATTCAATTCTGTAAAGAAGAATTAGCAAAAAAGCATACCGATTATTTTGTTTTTGGACATAGACATCTTCCTTTATCACATGATTTGGGTAATAATTCTACCTATTTCAATCTAGGAGAATGGATCAATTACTGTACATATTTGGAGGTCAGTGATAATTCTGTAGAGCTAAAAACTTGGAAGTAACTAGACTTCACAAGAATCACCCATACAATTTGGATTGACTTCAGGTTGAGGAAGCAACTTTAATTTTAATGCATAATGGTAAATCTTGCAACCAACGCAAATACCAAATGCTGTTTCTAAAAAAAGCAATGCCATACATATCAAACACAACAAGCAAACAGGTTCAAAAAAGCGTAAATCTCCGAGTAAGAAAAGGGAAAGAACAAATATCGTAATTGCTAACCCCAAACCTAATCCCCAAGCAAACTTCTTTTGAATAGCACCAATAGGCAATGCAGACTGATCTTTAACAATCATTTTTGCAACGATCATTGTCGGAGCATATTTAGGATTAATAAAAATACCAATCATAAAATTTATCATTAAAAATCCTGAAACTGCAGAAATTACATAGAACCTTTGAAGAAAAGCAACATTGATAAAAGCAATTAATGCCAAGAAAAACATAATTCCTGCGCTTGCTCTTACTTCTCTTTCATCTAGAACTTTAAACTGTGATCCATTTAAATATTCTCCAAAACTTCTTTCCATCGTATCAAAATTAATATATGAGCAAAGATATCATAATTAGTTCCTCACCGTACGATAAGTTATTTGAACAGTCATTATTAGCATTTTTTGGTAAGAAATAGTAATATTGTTTCAAATTAGGAAAAATGAAGAAAGAATTAGGAAAAAGAAGCAATGGAAACTGTGAGTTGTGTACAGCTCAAGAAGATTTAAACATACATATTGTTTCTCCTAAATCGGGTGATAAACTAGAAGATTGCATTCATATCTGTACTAATTGTTTGTCACAAGTAACTGGAGAAAAAGACCTCGATGCAAATCATTGGAGATGCCTGAACGACAGTATGTGGAGCGAAGTAGATGCAGTTAAAGTTACTGCATGGAGATTGCTTAACGAATTGAAAGACGAAGGTTGGCCTAACGACTTATTGGAAATGTTCTACATGGAAGAAGAAACGGAAACCTGGGCAAAGGATGGAATTCCTTCTGAAGACGCAGTAATTCATTT
Organism: Bacteroidota bacterium; assembly: GCA_024280195.1. Taxonomy (GTDB): domain Bacteria; phylum Bacteroidota; class Bacteroidia; order Flavobacteriales_D; family Crocinitomicaceae; genus UBA4466. The sequence continues at coordinate 13,106 of JAJRQP010000126.1, forward strand.
AGACAGTAATGGGGTGCAACTTAATGCTGGTGATTCTGTCGTTCTAATCAAAGATTTAAAAGTGAAAGGTGGTGGCTTTACTGCAAAAAGAGGTACTGCTGTTAGAAATATCACTTTAGTGCACGACAACGCTGAACACATCGAAGGAAAAGTGGAAGGACAAAGAGTTGTCATTCTTACGCAATACGTAAAAAAATAATTCATCCTATTATAAATACAGCTGAATCTTCTGAATTGGCTGTTTTATTGGCAAACAAATTGCAACTAGCTTTAACAAGCTAAAATCTGTACCTTTGTCGCCTAGTTTTAAGAAAATTCCATGAGCAATTCCATCGAAATAGAAAAAAGAAGAACATTTGGTATCATCTCTCACCCGGATGCTGGTAAAACAACATTAACGGAGAAGTTATTACTTTTTGGTGGAGCAATTCAGTCTGCTGGAGCTGTTAAGAACAACAAGATTAAGAAGACTGCAACTTCTGATTTTATGGAAATTGAGAAGCAAAGAGGAATCTCTGTTGCGACATCTGTAATGGCTTTTAATTACAACGGAAAGCAAATCAACATTTTAGATACACCTGGTCACAAGGACTTTGCCGAAGATACATTTAGAACCTTAACTGCAGTCGATAGTGTGATTTTAGTTATCGATGTGGCAAGTGGTGTTGAGGCACAAACCAAACGACTAATGGAGGTTTGTAGAATGAGAAAAACACCCGTTATCATCTTCGTCAATAAAATGGATAGAGATGGTAAAGAATCATTCGATTTGCTCGATGAATTAGAATCCATTCTTAAAATAAAAGTTTGCCCTCTTTCTTGGCCGATTGGAATGGGAGATCGTTTTAAAGGTGTTTACAACATTTACAAGAAAGAGCTCAACCTCTTCTCCCCTAACAAAACTGGCATCTCCGACGACTTGCAATCATTGTCAGATCTTAATTCTAACGAATTAGATGAAATGATTGGCAAAGACGAGGCGGATGAATTGCGCGAAGAAATAGAAATGATAGAAGGCGTTTATGATCCTTTTAAAAGAGAAGATTATTTGGCGGGAGAAGTTGCTCCTGTATTCTTCGGGTCTGCTGTTAATAACTTCGGTGTGCAAGAATTATTGAATGCTTTCTGCGAAATTTCTCCCTCTCCAATTGGTCGTGATGCTGATACAAAACGAGTAGAACCTACCGATCCTAAATTCTCTGGATTCGTTTTTAAAATACATGCCAACCTTGATCCTAAGCACAGAGATAGAATTGCCTTCTTGAGAATTGTTTCTGGTAAATTTCAACGAAATACCTTCTATAATCATGTGAGAAATGAGAAGAAAATGAAATTTCCAAATCCTACTTCATTCATGGCGCAAGACAAAAGCGTGATTGAAGAAGCATATCCTGGTGATGTTGTCGGATTATACGATTCTAACAATTTTAAAATCGGAGATACATTAACGGAAGGAGAAAAATTTAACTTTAAAGGAATACCAAGCTTCTCTCCTGAAATCTTTATGGAATTGGAGAATTTAGACCCAATGAAATCGAAGCAACTGGACAAAGGTATTCGACAATTAATGGACGAAGGAGTTGCGCAGTTGTTTATTCTACAACCTGGTAACCGAAAAATAATTGGAACGGTAGGACAACTTCAATTTGAGGTTATCAGCTATCGTCTGGATCATGAATACGGTGCAAAATGTCGATTTGTGCCTAAGAACTATCATAAAGCTTGTTGGATTACAACAACAGATGATGCAAAATTGGAAGAATTCAAAAGAGCTAAGACTAGATACATCGCAAAAGATAAGGACGACAACCTTGTTTTCTTAGCAGAAACGGCTTTCTTATTACAGATGGCAGAGCAAGATTATCCAGAATTAACTTTCCATAAGACGAGTGCTTTTAAGTTGGAGGAGGAAATTAATTAAGAATTAAAAATGAAGAATGAAGGTTTATAGTGTTAAGATATCGTTCATTTTTATTTTATGTTTGTTCTTGGCTGGAGGCTTATTTGCTCAGTCATTTTCTCAAGAAAGAACGATTGATTCTTTAACTGTCCTCACTGAATTAGATTCTTTGAAGAATATCTTTGGAACAAATAAAGAGATTCCTCCTAGATATGAGCTGGAAATTCTTAAAGCTTTATCGCATTTTCCAGAATTAAAAGAAGTAACGATTTCTTTCAAAGTTCAGAAGATAAAAACAACCTTAAATACACGTCCAACGGTTGCTTCTTTATTCTTTCGTAGTAAATGCAAGAGGAAATACATTGTCAGAATAGACGAATCAACTTCTCCAACAAAGGTCACATTAAAAGATGCAGGATTCAATGCAAGAATAGGAGTTTTCGGCCATGAATTCAACCACATCATTGATTATTCTAACAAAAGTTTTTTCGGAGTTCTAGGAAGAGGATTTGCATACGCATCCAAAAAGAGCAAAGAAAAATTTGAAAAAGAAATTGATCAAAAAACGATAACCAGAGGATTGGGGTGGCAATTATACGATTGGTCGAACTACGTATTAAATGAATCAAATGGAACGGAGAAGTATAAAGAGTTTAAAAGGAGAATTTATTTGGAACCGCAGGAAGTCAATGATTCAATGATTCAATGATACAATGATTCAATGGATGCCCATTCTAGGTTGAAATTGATAGTTCTTAATTCGTAGGAAGCGAGAATCAACGTCACATTAACTCCTTAAATCATTAAAACATTGAATCATCGAGCCCATCCAAGACAGTCAATTCTCCATTCTTCACCTGACAAATCAAATGCTTTAGTCCATTCGTTAAAAAAAGATATTCGACGTCTAATTTTGCATTGTACTGAGCAATTTGAAACATCACTTTATCATTGATAGCAACTTCTGGAGCTTTGCATTCAACAATCATAATTGGTTTTTGCTCTCTATTGAAAACAACGATGTCTGCTCGTTTTGAAATCCCGTTGTAATCGATGGTGTATTCTGATGTGATTAAACCTTGAGACACGCCTTTTTGATGAATCAAATAATGAATAACATGTTGTCTTACCCATTCTTCGGGCGTACAAAGCAAATCCATTTTTCGGATGATGCACCAAACGTAAACTTGTCCATTCTTACGCTTTAATCGGAGTTCTGCTTTTGGAAAATCTAAGGGTACTATCATTATTTCATTCCCATCAAAAGAAGTTCAATGTCTTTGTATTTTAAATCAAATACTTTCCCGAGAACCTCACTTGTCAAGTGACCTTTATAAATGTAAACGCCACTTCTAAACCCTTGATCACGTATAATCAATTCTTTACAACCTCCCATCTGTCCCATATTCATTAGGATTGGTGAGAAGATGTTACTTAGCGCAAATGACGCTGTCCTTGAAACTCTTGATGCAATATTCGGTACGCAATAGTGAATAACGTCGTGCTTTCTGAAGGTAGGATTATTATGCGTTGTGACACGAGATGTTTCAAAAACACCTCCTTGGTCGATACTTACGTCTATCAATACTGAACCTGGCTTCATATTACGAACCATTTCTTCCGTTACAACACAAGGTGTTCTGCCTAAAGGTGCTCGCAATGCTCCAATAACAACATCTGCTCGCATCAATGACTTTGCCAAGACTTTTGGTTGAATAACTGAGGTGTAAACTCTTGTTCCTAAATCGTTTTGCAACCTACGCAGTTTCGACAATGAATTATCAAACACTTTTACAGATGCTCCTAGACCAAGTGCACAGCGTGTAGCATTCTCTCCAACTGTGCCAGCACCGATAACAACGACCTCTGTTGGTTGGACACCTGCAACACCGCCAAGCATCAATCCTTTTCCGTTGTAGAAAGAGGATAGTAATTCTCCCGCAACAAGCATAGCAGTACTACCTGCAATTTCTCCCATTGTTCTCACAACTGGAAACACACCACTGTCATCACGGATATAATCCCAAGCAATGGCTGTTATTTTTTTCTCCATTAACTTTTGAAGAATAATTTTAGGTTGAATGGATATTTGTAGTGCAGAAATAAGTGTTTGATTTCCAGTCATCATTGCAACCTCATCTTCATCTGGTGGTGCAACTTTAAAAATTAAGTCACATGAGAATATTTCTTTTCTATCGTAGCAAATTTCTGCTCCAGCCTCACTGTAGTCGTTATCTGTGAAATTAGATCCTTCTCCACTTTTTGTTTCTACTTTTACTCGATGTCCATTGGCAACAAGTAGTGAAACGGTTTCAGGAACCAACGCAACACGCCGTTCTTGAAACGAAATTTCTTTGGGAATCCCGATGTATAAATTACCTTTCTTTCGCGCAACCTCTAACATTTCCTCTTTGGGAAGAAGACTCCCCTGTTGCATGAGGTGCTTTAAAATCTCTGGATCTGTAATCATATATCAGGTATTGAAATCTGTTGTACGAAGATACGGAGAAATGGTTTTAAATAAAAAGATTTTTTTCAGCTTCCCCCTCTGGAGGGAAGAAAAAGCGAGAGCTTTTGAAGTGGGGGAGGATTTATCATTGCTTCACAACTCTTATAGTTTCATTGAAATTATCAGAACTAATAGCAATTATGTAGGTTCCTGGTTTCTTTTTAGATAAATCAATTGGCAACTCGAATGTTCCTCGTTCGTATTCTTTATGTGCCAATTCAGATAAAAACTGACCCTGCATATTGAAAAGCATTATTCTCATTGTCGATTCCTCTGCGATTTCAAGTTTTAGGGAAGAAATTGACCTTGTAGGATTCGGAAAAGGCGTTGCAGAAAATTCTGTGGGGAGAATTCTGCCTAA
>JAJRQP010000127.1 GCA_024280195.1 Bacteroidota bacterium
TAAAAATGCGACACTTTTATTGTTCTTTATAAAAAAGTGATGAAAGAATCATATTGTCGTCTTTTAGAAAGTCCTTTGGTGTAATTCCTGTAAATTCTTTAAAGTCCTTTATGAAATGTGCTTGGTCATAATAATCGCTCTCATAAGCGATTTCGGTAAAATTTTCTGATTGTTTATTAAGCAAAATATTCAAGGCTGTTTGTAATCTAATTACTTTCCCTAACTGCTTTGGACTAATTCCAATCAGTTTTTGAAATTTCCTTTCAAGTTGTCTTCTTTTTGATATATCGTCTTTTAGAACATTATTTATTGAAGTGCTACCTTTTGTTAAAAATAGAGTATCAATGGTTGTTTTTACAATTTTGTCGATAGTTGTTTTGTCATTAAGTTTTGCTAAAAGAAATTTTTCAATGATTTCTATTCGTTGTTTAGTGTCTGTTGCTTGAATTATGTTTTGTTCTAATTCTTTAGCGGTCTTGTTGCCAAAGAGTAATTCTATATGCGTTTCTTTATTAACTAAATTTTTAATAGGTATCGTCACAAAATTGGCAAAACCATAAGGATAAAAGCGAATAGCAAATGTATTAACGAATCCTGTAGGTTCTATATAAAAAGGTTCAATGGTTTGTCCAAGTACCATAGCACGAGGCTGTAAGATAAATTCGTTGTCAGAAGTATATCGTTTTATATCGTCTCCAAGAATAAAAGCCATTTCAATGCAACCATCAGGTATAATTCGTTGTCTTCCTGCATCATTTTCCGCTGGAACTTCTAAAGTCCAATAACAATCAACAAGTGATTTTAAATCTGGATGTGGTTGAAATGTTTGATAATTCATTAATATTCTTGAGTTCTGGGTTTAGTTTTTTAGTGAAGCATAACAAGCAGCTAAACACCATTAAACGATTTAGTCTTTCCAAATCATCAACTTCTTCACCTCTCGTTCTTTTCTTAAAAATAGTAATTCTATCTAGACCAAACAAAAAATGGCCTCGATTTCTCGAAGCCATTTTTTTTTATAGTTAATTAATCTTAACCTTCGGTTGTTTCTGGTTTTGGCAAAAGAACCTTTCTTGAAAGCTTCCACTTTCTTGTTTTAGGATCTCTACTTACTACCTTGAATTTAACAACATCTCCTTCCTTACAAACGTCCTCCATCTTAGTGATGCGTTCGTGAGCAAATTCAGAAATGTGAATTAATCCATCTGTTCCAGGAAGAATTTCAACGAACACTCCGTATGCTTGAAGTGACTTGATTTTTCCTTCGTATTCAGCACCTTCTTCTACCATTGGAGGGAAAGCGATTAAACGAATTGTTTTCACTGCATTGTTCATGTCATCTGCATTGTTAGACATAATCTGAACTTTACCTTCACCATTATCTTGTTCTTCAATAGTGATTGTTGTGTTCGTGTCTTTTTGCAACTGCTGGATGATTTTTCCACCAGGTCCGATGATTGCTCCAATCATATCATTCGGCACATTGAATGCTTCGATACGTGGAGTTTGCGGCTTCAATTCTGAATTTGGCGTTGCTAACGTTTCGATAATCTTATCTAAAATATGTAAACGTCCAGCTTTTGCTTGATCTAATGCTTGCTCCAGAATCTCATAAGGCAAACCATCTACTTTAATGTCCATTTGACAAGCAGTGATTCCTTTTGCAGTTCCTGTTACTTTGAAATCCATATCTCCTAAGTGATCTTCATCTCCTAAAATGTCAGAAAGAACAGCAAAGTTCCCTTCTCCTGCAATTAATCCCATTGCAATACCAGAAACTGGTGCTTTGATTTGAATACCACCATCCATCAATGCTAATGTACCAGCACAAACTGTCGCCATAGAAGAAGAACCATTCGATTCTAAAATCTCAGACACTAACCTGATTGTGTATGCATTATCGTCTGGAAGAACTGGCTTCAATGCTCTCAATGCCAAGTTACCGTGACCAATTTCTCTACGAGAAGTTCCTCTAATAGGTCTTGCTTCTCCTGTTGAGAATGGAGGAAAGTTATAGTGCAACATGAAAGATTCTTTACCGTTGTAAGTAACATCATCAATCATTTGCTCATCCATCTTACCACCTAATGTCAATGACATTAGTGATTGTGTTTCACCACGTGTAAAAACAGCAGAACCGTGAGCAGTTGGCAAGTAATCAACTTCTGCCCAGATAGGACGAACTTCATCAAACTTACGACCATCCAAACGGATCTTATCTTCTAACATCGTGTCACGAACAGCTTTCTTCATTGCCTCTTTGAAATATACTGAAACGTATTTTCCAATTTCTTCGTTTTCTTCCTCTGATAAAGAAGCAATAAACTCTTCTTTTACAGCACCAAATAACTCAGCACGTTTTGCTTTATCAGCTAAACCTTGAACAGCAACTGCACGACACTTATCATAAGCGAATGCCATTACTTTCTCACGAGCCTCATCGTTGTGATCTTCATGAGAATATTCTCTTTTTGGAAATGCTGTTGGAATCTCTTTTGCTAAATCCAATTGGAATTGGCATTGCTTCTTAATTGATTCGTGTGCAATTTTAATTACATCAACTAATTCACTTTCAGAAACTTCTAACATTTCACCTTCTACCATTACGATATTATCTATCGTACCAGCAATCATACAATCCATATCAGATTTTGCCATTTCCTCCAAAGTTGGATTGATAACAAATTCTCCATTTACTCTTGCAACTCTAACTTCAGACATTGGTCCTCCAAAAGGGATGTCAGAAACAGCTAGTGCACAAGATGCTGCGAAACCAGCTAATGCATCAGGACTATTTACACCATCGTAAGCAATCAATTGCATCATTAACTGAACTTCTGCATGGTAATCAGATGGAAATAGAGGTCTTAAAGCTCTATCTACAATTCTCATCACTAAGATTTCTCTTTCAGAAGGACGAGCCTCTCTTCTAAAGAAACCACCAGGGATTCTTCCGTCAGCAGCAAATTTTTCTTTATAATCTACAGTAAGAGGTAGAAAATCTACTCCATCTCTTGCTTCTCTGTTAGCAACCACTGTTGCTAAAATCATTGTGTCGCCCATTCGTAACACTACTGCTCCGTCAGCTTGTTTTGCTAACTTTCCAGTCTCGATGGAAATTTCTTTTCCTCCGATAGTGATGGACCTTGTTATTCCTATATTCATATTTATTTATTTACTAGTTAATTTAACTTCCATCTCGTTACTTCAAGAGCTAACGCTCTTTCTTGCTCAATGTCCGTTCAAACTACGCTCATTTTACTTAAAACAGGACGTCGAGCGTAGTCTAAATGCCTGTTGTTTTTTATAAAGAAGGGCAGTCGAATTATTATTCGATTGCCCCCCAATTTTATTTATATGTTAAAGAAGATTAACGACGCAATCCTAATTCTTTAACGATAGCACGATATCTCTCGATATCTTTCTTTGTCAAATAATCTAATAAGCTTCTTCGCTTACCTACTAATAATTGTAGTGCTCTTTGTGTTGCATAATCTTTACGATTTTTCTTTAAATGCTCAGTTAAGTGAGAAATTCTGTAAGAAAATAATGCGATTTGTCCTTCTGCAGAACCTGTGTTTGCTTCAGAACCTCCGTGTTTCTTGAAGATGTCTGTTTTTGATTTTGAATCTAAATACATTCGAATATTGTTTTAAATAATTTTTATGTAGTCGTGTTTCGACGGTGCAAAATTAAACAATTATTAATTAGTAATTGATAATTAACAATTATTTCTTTTTACGATTTGAATAATTTTAATGATAATGCTAGCGTTTCCTTTAATTTAGGTCGTTCTACGATGTAATCTAAAAAGCCATGCTCAAATACGAATTCTGATGTTTGGAATCCATCTGGGAGATCTCTTCCAATTGTTTCTCTCACCACTCGAGGTCCTGCAAATGCAATTAACGCATCAGGTTCGGCGATATTAATATCACCTAGCATTGCAAATGAAGCTGTGACTCCACCTGTTGTTGGGTCAGTCAAGAAAGAAATGTAAGGCAATCCAGCTTCTGCCAATTGCCCTAGTTTTCCTGAAACTTTTGCCATCTGCATTAATGAAAGACCTGCTTCCATCATTCTTGCACCACCAGATTTAGAAATAATCATAAAAGGACATTTCTTTTTAATAGAAGCGTCAATCGCACGAGCAATTTTCTCTCCCATCACTGACCCCATTGATCCTCCAATAAAAGAAAAATCCATAGCAGCAATGATAAAATCTTCTCCATCCAATTTCCCTTGTGCAGTTCTGATTGCATCATTCAATCCAGTCTTTTCTTGAGAAGCTTTTACACGATCAACATACTTTTTAGTATCCTCAAATTTTAATGGATCTCCAGAAACCAATTTCGGATTCAATTCTCTAAACTTTCCTTCATCAAAAATAATGTCGAAATATTCTGCAGAACCAATTCTTTCATGATGATTACAACGATCACACACGTAAAAATTGTTCTTCAAATCATCCGAAGCAAAAATAGTCTTACAATTAGAACATTTTTGCCACAACCCTTCTGGTGTCTCTTTTTTTTCTTTCGTCGAAGTTGTAATACCTTCTTTATCTCTTTTAAACCAACTCATCTGTTAGATTTTAAATTCTTAGTTAATCTTTTAACGTATTCACATTATTCAAATCAGAAAATGATCTTTCTAACCGTTTAATAAATGTCATCTCCCCTTCTCGTAACCACTTTCTTGGGTCGTAATACTTCTTATTGGGAAGTTCTTCTCCTTCTGGATTTCCTATTTGAGTTTTTAAATAATTCATTTTAGAACCGATGTAATCTCTTGCACCTTCAGTAAAAGCAAATTGTAAATCAGTATCAATGTTCATTTTTATTACACCATAACCGATTGCTTCACGAATTTCTTCTAATGTAGAACCTGATCCGCCATGAAATACAAAATCAACTGGATTTTCTCCCGTTGAGAATTTATCTTCAATGTATTTTTGAGAATTATCTAAAATTTTCGGAGTCAATTGCACATTTCCAGGCTTATAAACACCATGAACATTTCCAAAAGAGGCAGCAATTGTAAATCTTGGGCTTACTTTTAACAACTCTTCAAATGCATAAGCAACTTCTGAAGGCTGTGTGTACAATTTGGAAGAGTCAACATCTGTATTGTCTACACCATCTTCTTCTCCTCCTGTAATTCCAAGCTCAATCTCTAAAGTCATTCCCATTTTACTCATTCTTTCTAAATAAGTCTTACAAATAGCAATATTCTCTTCTAAAGACTCTTCAGAAAGGTCAATCATGTGTGAAGAATACAATGGTTTTCCTGTTTCTGCAAAAAACTTCTCACTCGCATCCAGTAAACCATCAATCCATGGTAACAATTTCTTTGCTGCATGATCTGTATGAAGAATGACCGTTGCCCCATATAATTCAGCCAAGTCATGGATATGTTTTGCGCCCGATACTGCTCCTGCAATACTTGCAGAAAAATCATCATTCATTAATCCTTTTCCTGCATAAAACTGAGCTCCTCCGTTAGAAAATTGAATAATAACTGGAGCATTCATCATTGAAGCAGTTTCCATTACCGCATTTACAGTACTTGTGCTAGTAACATTAACTGCAGGAAGCGCGAAGCCTTTTTCTTTTGCATAACGAAAAATTCTCTGAACATCTTCTCCTGTTGCAACACCTGGTTTAATTCCGTGACTCATATTCTTTCTTATTTTAAGTAAGGGATACAAAAGTAGCAATTAATAATCTAATTCCACCGAGGTTCTCTTTTACTTTTACCCAAATATCAAAGTCTATTTTCAAAGAAATCAACAATCAATTGTTCTCTTTTTCTCGTTTTTTATCGTTTGGATAAGGATAAGAATAATTACATTTGTTAGAACGAATGACGCTATCAACCTCTAGCAGTCAATGTTACCAATTTAATACTGATTTTGAATGAGTTACCTTGATGAATTAAATGAGAGTCAGCGCGTTGCTGTTGAGAATATCCACGGACCGACAATGGTAATTGCGGGTGCAGGATCTGGTAAGACGAGAGTTTTGACCTATCGAATTGCTCACATGATGGAAAACAAGATTGATCCATTCAACATTATGGCATTAACTTTTACCAATAAAGCTGCGAAAGAAATGACGCAGAGAATTGGAGAAATCGTTGGCGATGGAGAAGCTAGAAATATCACAATGGGTACTTTCCACTCCGTTTTTTCAAGAATTCTTCGGTATAACGCTGATAGATTAGGATATCCTAGCAACTTCACGATTTACGACACACAAGATTCTAAAAGTTTGCTGAAAGAAATTTTAAAAGGGTTTAGTTTAGATGATAAAGCGTATAAAGTCTCTAATGTTTTAGGGAGAATTTCTTCTGCAAAAAA
>JAJRQP010000128.1 GCA_024280195.1 Bacteroidota bacterium
AAAAAAAGTAAGAGAACTCTATTTCATCAAAAAAAGTAAAAGCAAGGTTTATTTGATACAATCATCGCATTATAAGGTTACGACTGTAACTCTGAAGAATGCAATATTTTTTATCGGACACTAATGATTCTTTTACAAAACATTACTTACTAACCGTTAGTTTCTTCCGATTTTTACCTCTTGTCAAGAGAATTTACCACTAAAAAATATTAACATTTTATTTCGAACGGTATTGTTTACTATTGCTTTTGGATAATTAGAATTTCTATGAATAAATATATAAAATCGTTAGTCGTAATTGTAAGTATTTGCATGAGTGCAATAAGTTACGGGCAACAAATGTCAATTACCGGTACTGTTCACGACTCTACAGGGGTTCGTCCTGTTAAAAATGCAATGGCAATGGCAGTGAGAATGAAAGATTCATTGTTGCTAGGATTTACAAGGACAGATGCAGAAGGTAAATTCACATTGACTGGGTTTGAAGTCGATACTTTCTCTTTAATCATTGATCATGGTAGTTTTGATGAGAAGATATATTACATGTTTGGTCACAAAGACAACTATGAGATTGAAATCCCAAGCATTAAAATGCCTTCAAAATCACAAGAAATAGAAGAGGTGATTATTTATGCGAATAGAAATCCTATTTTTTATAGAGGAGACACTCTAGTTTATGTTGCCGATTCTTTTAAAGTTCACGAAGGTGCAGTAGTTGAAGATTTACTTAAAAAACTGCCTGGTTTGACAATTGACAAAGACGGAAAGATAACTTCGCAAGGTCAAGCAATTGACAAGGTTTTGGTTGATGGAGATGAGTTTTTTGGTGCGGATCCAACCGTTGCTACTAAAAACCTAGGCGCTGATGGAGTAGAAACAGTACAGGTTTATGAGAGAGAAGATGAAGATGGAATCGGAGGAGACGGCGATAAAATCAAGGTCTTGGATTTAAAGTTAAAAGACAGCGCGAAGAAAGGTTACTTTGGAAGAATATCCGGTGCATCAGATTTTGGTGTTACTCCAATCTCAGGGGTTGTGGGTACAAATCCATTCTTTGAAGGTGAAATGTTGTTGAATAAATTCAATGGGGCTCAAAAGATATCTGTTTTTGCATTGGGATCAAATACACCTCGTTCTAATTTCTCAAGAGGAGACATGAATAAGTTTGGTTTGGAAAATGAAGATGGTTCTGGACGAAGATTTTGGGAAGATGGCACATCTAATAATAGTGGAATTCCTCAAACAGTTAAAGCAGGGATTTATTTCAGTGATAAGTTCGGTAAAAAGAAGAAGGCGAAATTGAGTACGAATTATTCTTATTATAATACACAGTTGGTGCAAACATCTGCAAGTCGTTCTCAATATTTCTTAAGAGATACTACTTATTATACAGATGATTCTACACGAAATGAATTGAGAAGTGAATCGCATCGTTTTAACCTTCGTTTTACTGCACCTTTAGATTCTTTGACAACCATAGAAATTAAACCATCTTTTAGATACGATTTAGGCTCTTCGGAAGATGCTGAAATCAATAAGTTTATTGGAGAAAATGCTTTTCAATCTTTGCAAACATTAGTTAATAATAAAGATGATTCTAAAGGCTTGACCTTAGATGGAATGGCAAAAATTAACCGTAAATTCAAAAAGAAGAAAAGAGAATTGGAAGTAAGGTATGATTTTAAAGCAACGGACAACAGGACGAATGGAAACTTAAATACAACTTCTACTTATTTCGTTCCAAGTGTTGACTCTATCATCGATCAACAAAGAGATAACTTCAACTCTTCTAACAGCCACTACGGGACGGTTACTTATGTAGAACCGATCTCTAAAAAATGGAGAATAGAGTTACAGTATCTTTTAGAATATGGTTTGAGCAAGCAAAAGAAAGAAACTTATGATGGATCTGCTGGAGTTTATAATTCTTTTAGATCAGATTTGTCGAATATTTTTGACAATACACGTCAGCAACATCGAGGAGGTTTGCGTTTTATGTATAATGGTAAAAAGCACAGTGTGAGTTTTGGTTCTCAAGTGAGAAATATTGACATCTTGAATAATAACTTAATCACGAGCAATGTTATTCACCAGAATATTACGAATGTCTTGCCAAGAGTTCGATATGAGTTTAAACCGAGTATGAGTAAGCGCTTTACGATTAATTATAGAACATCTTCTAGTCAACCTTCAATAACGGATTTAGCACCGGTGCCAGATAATTCAAACCCGAATAGAATTAAAGTAGGTAATCCGGATTTAGTTCCAAATTATACACATGCTGTAAACGTAATGTTTAACACATGGAAAGCAATGACAGGACGTTACTTATGGACGGGGGCAAATTTCAATTTAGTTGATAATGCATTCGGAACGCAATCATTCTATGATCAATATGGAAGAACAATTTCCAAGACGGTGAATGTAGATGGAAATTTATTCGCGACTGTTTATGCTGGTGCAGGTTTGCCATTCTGGGGAAGAAAGTTTACGCTACGCCCAAGTATGAATTCATCCTTTAATAGATACACAAGCTTAATTGGTCCTTTGGAGAATGTAACAGATAACTTTAGCATCACAGGAGATTTAGCATTGGTTTTTCAATTT
>JAJRQP010000129.1 GCA_024280195.1 Bacteroidota bacterium
ACACGATTCAAAAATTCAGGAGCAAATGCTTTTCTTAAAGCAGCAAGAACAACTGCTTTAGAATTCTCTGTTTTTTGGTCTTCTTGAGATTTTGTTCCAAAACCTACACCTGTTCCAAAATCTGCTAATTGACGAGCACCAATATTGGAAGTCATAATAAGAATGGTATTCTTAAAATCAATCTTACGACCAAGTCCATCAGTCATATGACCATCATCCAACGCTTGCAATAACAAGTTGAATACGTCCGGATGCGCTTTTTCAATTTCATCAAGTAAAACAATCGAATATGGTTTTCTTCTGATTTTCTCAGTCAATTGTCCACCTTCTTCATAACCAACGTATCCAGGAGGCGCTCCAACCAATCTTGAAATAGAGAATTTCTCCATGTACTCTGACATATCAATTCTAATTAAAGAATCTTGTGAGTCAAATAAGTATTGCGCAAGAACTTTTGCTAACTGTGTTTTACCAACACCAGTTGGTCCTAAGAAGAAAAATGAACCAATTGGTTTATTTGGATCTTTCAATCCAGCACGATTACGCTGAATAGCCTTTACAACCTTATCAACGGCTTCATCTTGACCAATCACTCGACTTTTCAATTCCTCAGCCATGTTTGCCAAACGTCCAGTTTCCGACTCAGAAATTCTTGTTACAGGAACTCCACACATCATTGAAACAACTTCTGCAACATGCTCTTCAGTCACTGTAACGCGATTTTCTTTAGACTCCTCTTCCCATTTCTTTTTAGCAACATCTAATTCTTCGATCAACTTCCGTTCCGTATCTCTAAGTTCTGCCGCTTTTTCATATTGTTGAGACTTAATCACTTCGTTCTTTTCAACTTTTAAGTCTTCAATTTTCTTCTCTACGTCTAAAATGGACTTAGGCACATTGATATTCTTCAAATGCACTCTTGAACCCACTTCATCTAACGCATCAATTGCTTTGTCCGGCAAATGACGATCAGTAATGTACCGCTCTGTTAAAGTAACACATGCCTTAATTGCATCTTCAGAATACGTTACAGAATGGTGGTCCTCGTAACGTTCTTTAATATTATCTAAGATTTGAATCGTTTCCTCTGTATTAGTCGGTTCAATGATTACCTTCTGAAAACGTCTCTCTAACGCTCCGTCTTTCTCAATGTGTTGACGGTACTCATCCAAAGTTGTTGCTCCAATTGCTTGCAACTCCCCTCTAGCTAGAGCAGGTTTCAACATATTAGAAGCATCTAAAGAACCTGAGGCACCACCTGCACCAATAATTGTGTGAATTTCATCAATGAACAATATAACATCTGGATTCTTTTCAATCTCCTGCATCACAGCCTTCATTCTTTCTTCAAATTGTCCTCTATACTTAGTACCTGCAACCAAAGAAGCAAGATCTAAAGAAACAATTCTTTTACCGAATAAAATTCGAGACACTTTTCGTTGCACAATTCTCAAAGCTAAACCTTCGGCAATAGCACTTTTACCAACACCAGGTTCACCAATTAAAATTGGATTATTCTTCTTTCTTCGAGAAAGAATCTGGCTGACACGTTCAATTTCCTTTTCACGGCCAACTACAGGATCCAACTTTCCTTCTTCTGCCATTTTCGTTAAATCTCTCCCGAAATTATCCAAAACAGGTGTTTTCGATTTTGAATCACTGCTTTTTTTAGGCGCAGAATACGATTCGTCACCTCCATCAGCTTCTGCTCCTCCAGGAAACTCAGCAGTTGGTGTTATATTTTCATCTCTCATTATATCCAATTCATCTTTTACGTTATCGTAAATAATACCATACTTATTTAATATACTACAAGCTACGTTGTCTTCATTTTTAAGGATTGACAAAAGCAAATGCTCTGTACCAATCATTTTACTTTTACTCAATTTTGCTTCCAAATATGTTAGCTTCA
The DNA here is from genome assembly GCA_024280195.1 of Bacteroidota bacterium. Lineage (GTDB taxonomy): Bacteria > Bacteroidota > Bacteroidia > Flavobacteriales_D > Crocinitomicaceae > UBA4466. The sequence goes on from JAJRQP010000129.1 coordinate 1,913, forward strand.
AAACACGTTCAGCTTGCTTAACCAAAGGTATATTTGCTAAACTTTGAGTCCCTTTTACTGCAGCTGACTTGTCTAGGTTCTGTTCTATTTCTTTGCGAATCATTTTTAGATTCAATTGAAACTCCTTCAATACAAGAATCGCTTTCCCATCTCCTTCTCTAATCAACCCTAGTAACAAATGCTCAACTCCAATAAAGTCGTTTCCTAAACGAAGAGCTTCCTCTCTGCTGTAGCTAATCACATCTTTTACTCTTTGCGAAAATTTTGCTTCCATATTTTACTAACTATTTATTTTATGACGTGAAATCTTACCCTAAAAATGGTCATTTTATATCACTTACAAATATATAACGAATAAAATTGTTAATAAGTCAACCCTTTTATGCTTTATCCACAGTTTTTTGTTAGTAAATAGCTTTTTCTTCTTCTTTCTTTCAATGGAAATTTTCACTAATTTCACAGCTTGCATTTAACACACCATTTTGGTGTACAACATAATTTATTTATAAGATGGCAGACGGAGAAAGAATAATCCAAATTAACATCGAGGATGAAATGAAATCAGCCTACATTGATTATTCAATGTCGGTAATTGTTTCAAGAGCACTACCTGATATTCGTGATGGTTTTAAACCAGTTCACAGACGTGTACTTTACGGTATGCAAGATTTAGGTGTGTATTCAAATAAAGCACATAAGAAGTCGGCAAGAATTGTCGGTGAAGTTTTAGGTAAATACCATCCACACGGTGATAGTTCAGTCTATGACACGATGGTAAGAATGGCACAGCCTTGGTCTTTAAGATATCCTTTAGTTGATGGACAGGGTAACTACGGTTCTATTGATGGAGATAGTCCTGCAGCAATGCGTTACACCGAAGCAAGACTGAGAAAGATTGCTGAAGACATGTTAGCTGACCTTGAAAAAGAAACAGTTGATTTTAGACCAAACTTTGATGATAGTTTAGAAGAACCAACTGTTCTTCCTTCTAAAATACCTAACCTATTGGTAAATGGTGCTTCTGGAATTGCAGTAGGTATGGCGACAAACATGGCCCCTCACAACTTAACTGAGGTTGTCAACGGAATGATTGCTTACATCGAAAACAACGACATTGAAGATGAAGAATTGTTGCAGCATGTAAAAGCTCCTGATTTTCCTACGGGAGGAATCATTTATGGATACGAAGGGGTTCGTAGCGCTTTATTGACGGGGAAAGGTCGTATTGTTATGCGTGCAAAGGCTGAAATTGAAGAAACAAAAAGTGGTAGAGAGGTAATCATCGTTACTGAAATACCTTACCAAGTGAACAAAGCAGACATGATCAAGAAGACTGCTGACTTGGTTAATGATAAAAAATTAGAAGGAATTTCTGACATCAGAGATGAGTCGGATAGAAACGGAATGCGAATCGTTTATGAATTAAAACGAGACTCTATTCCAAACGTTGTACTGAACAAGCTATACAAATACACTTCTTTACAGACTTCATTCTCAGTAAACAACATCTGTCTTGTAAATGGTCGTCCAGAAATGGTCAATTTAAGGCAAATGATTGAGCACTTCATCGAATTTAGACATGAAGTTGTTGTTC
>JAJRQP010000130.1 GCA_024280195.1 Bacteroidota bacterium
AGGGTTGTTCACAATTTTAGCATCTTCAGGCGTTTTACGCATGTATGCTTTATACGAAACGTTAGGAACAGTTGTAATAACCGTCATGTTGAATTCACGCTCTAATCTTTCTTGGATAATCTCCATGTGCAACATTCCTAAGAATCCACAACGAAAACCAAACCCAAGCGCAGCTGAAGATTCTGGCTCAAAAACCAAAGATGAATCATTCAATTGCAATTTCTCCATAGAGTAACGCAATTCTTCGTAATCATCTGTATCTACTGGATAAATACCTGCAAAAACCATTGGTTTTACATCCTCAAATCCTTTTATCACTTCTTCAGTTGGATTCTCAAAAGAAGTTATTGTATCACCAACCTTAACTTCAGCAGCTTTCTTGATTCCAGAAATGATGTATCCAACATCGCCTGCTTTCACTTCCGTTCGAGGTTGTAAATCCATTTTCAAAATTCCAACTTCTTCTGCGTTGTATGATTTACCAGTATTTAAAAACTTAATTTTTTCTCCTTTTCGAATAGTACCATTTTTAATTCTGTAATAAGCAATAATACCTCTAAAAGGATTAAAAACTGAATCAAATATCATCGCCTGAAGTGGTGCTTCTTCATCACCTGTTGGAGAAGGGATTCTATCAATTACTGCCGTTAGAATCTCTAAAACACCCATCCCTGTTTTTCCTGAAGCAGGAATAACATCATTCGGATCGCAACCAATTAAATCAACAATTTGATCGGTAACTTCTTCTGGCTGTGCACCAGGTAAATCCATTTTATTAAGAATTGGAATGATTTCTAAATCATGTTCCAAGGCAAGATATAGGTTAGAAATTGTTTGTGCCTCAATTCCTTGCGATGCATCTACGATTAATAGAGCGCCTTCGCAAGCAGCAATAGAACGAGAAACCTCGTAAGAAAAATCGACATGTCCAGGAGTATCAATAAGATTCAGGACATAATCTTGTCCATCTTTATTGTAATTCATTTGAATAGCATGACTCTTAATGGTAATACCACGCTCTCTTTCGATATCCATGTCATCCAAAGCCTGATTCTGCATATCTCTGTCAGAAATGGTTCCAGTTGTTTGTAATAAACGATCAGCCAAAGTACTCTTACCATGGTCAATGTGCGCAATGATGCAAAAATTTCGAATGTTCTTCATACGTGTATTATTCTACCGAATTGAGATAGCAGACAAAAATACGTGAAAAATGCGCTATTCTGTAATAATAGAGAAGAAAGTTTAAAGGAGACAACCAAAGCAGAGAAATAATGACTTAATGAATGCTATTTAATAGTTTTCTGTTTTTTATCTGTGTATCCGTTGTTTAGCTTTCATCAAGAGCGTTTTATACAAAACATAAGCGGGATAGACTGGCGTCCATCCCGCTTAATACCTAAACTACTACTACTTATGAAAACTAACTTCTACTTAGTTGATTATGTACATTCAAATTGTATGCCAACTTTTCTGTTTTTATCAACTCGTATTGTTACTATTATAAACGGGGCTTATTTCTTTTTATTATGCATGCATCATTTTTTAACATTTATTTAGAAATCTGTTTTGGTAGGGTAAGAAGTAAATAAACTTATAAAATACTATAAATCAACGATTTAAGTAGTTAATGTTTAGGAGTCCAAACTTAAGCTCAATTACTATTTTTTTTTGCACGCTTTATGTATATATTCGTTGAACCAAAAATAAAATGTATGAAATTATTAATATCAGTTGTTGCTTTCGGGTTAACAATTTCAGCTTTTTCACAGAAAGAAGCTTCCTTAAGTGGAAAAATCACCAATCCAAAACATGAAACTGTGACATTATCACAAGTTTTGATGATAGATGGACATGCTGAGAAAAAAGCTTTAGCAGAATCAGAAGTTAAGAAAGACGGATCATTTGATCTTCATGTATCTATTAAAGAACAAATAGAGGCTGTTTTTAGTGATGGGAATGAACAAACAACTGTATTACTTCAACCAGGAGATGAAATTTACATGACATTGAATACTAAGATGTTTGATGAAACAATTTCTTACTATGGAAAAGGTGCAAAAAAGAACAACGCTGTTAAGAATATGGCATTGATGATGGAACAAAGCATTGCTCCGATTTTTGAATTAGATCCAGAGACAGATGAAGAAGAAGTGAATTCTATGATAGATGCGGCAATGGATAATTTGATTGATATCGCTAAAGACTATCAAACAACTAAAGGATTTAAAGAATACGGAGATCAGCTAATCGAAGAATATCAAGCGACCTCTAAAGGTTTAAAAGCACAATACAAACAAAATCTAGCAATGAAAAAAGCATTTGCCAAAATCAATGGGACAGATGCGATTAATATTGAAGGAGTAAATCTAAAAGGCAAGAAAGAAAGTTTATCGAAGTACAAGGGAAAATTAATTATTGTTGACTTTTGGGCAACTTGGTGTGCTCCTTGTAAAGCTGAAATGCCTGCCTTTAAAGAGTTGGAAGAGAGATATGGAAAAGAAGTCAATTTTGTAAGTATGGGTGTTTACTGTAAAGAAGATGCTTGGCAAGAAATGGCAACAGATTTAGGTTTTGAGAATAATATTTATGTAAGCAAAGAAACACAAGCACAGTTTGATGACTGGGTGGTTAGTTACATTCCAAGATACATCGTTATCGGGAAAGATTTTAAGGTGATCGATTCTGATGGTCCTCGTCCTTCTTCTGGAGATTTAGAAGTGATGATTAAGAAGTTGAAATAAAAAGAGATACATACTCGTAGAATAAAGAAACAGCAAGGAAATATCCTTGCTGTTTTTCTATTATAAAATATCAATAAAGAAACTAAAAGAAATATCAGGACTGTTTACTAACGAAACATCTTACAAAAGACGGACTTTTATTTATACAATTTCCATCTTCTTTAACAAAAAGGATGCATTCATATTTTGACAAATACCATCTTTAAAGGTATAGTCAAAGAATAATTCACCATCA
>JAJRQP010000131.1 GCA_024280195.1 Bacteroidota bacterium
AAGAGTGATGTCCCAAAGAGGTTCTCCTTCAATAACGTCAAAGCTTTCAATTTTCCCTACGGGAATCCCACGTGGAAAAACCCCACCTCCACCACGAGTAATAATTTTCGTCCATTTTGTAAGTTCAAAATCATTGGAAACACCAGTCATTGTACCTCTTCTCGCATCTAACCCTTTCCATTCTAAGAACCCAAATTCTGAAGTTTTATCAAGTACAATGGCGATATTTAATTTTTTAGTTAGACAAGATTTTATAACGGCAAAGTTAGAACTGGTGTTGTGAATTATTCCGACAATACCTTTTGAAGAAAACACGCCCATTCCTCTTTTTACACCTTGGTTTGAACCAATGTTAATTGTAAAATAATTATCTCTTTTATCAAAGGTAGAATTAATAACAACCGCAGGAATGTATTCGTATTGTAAACGTTGCAGAGTGTCGTTGATTTTAACTAGCCCATTCTGTTGAGGAATAAAGCTCTGCGGATTTTTTTTGAGTAAATCAATGTTTTGTTTTTGTAATAAGGTATTATTTTCTTCCAGGTTAAAATGTTTCGTCAAGTCATTTCTAACAGATAGAATGGATCCTTGAACAGCACCTGCGGTTGTTAAATATTGAGATCTTGGAAACTGGACAAAAGAAAAGTAAAAAGACAGCGCAATTCCTTGCAATAATGCAAAAAATAGAAGGACTTGAAAATGCTTAACGAAAGCAATAAAATTACGCATACGTAAAAGTAGTAAAATCCGTAGGATTAAAATTCAATCGGAAATATTAAAATAAGAATTAAGAGCATATCAAGGCTACACCCATTAAAAGCAATTTTAATTTAGTCTCTAATCAAGAATAAGAAACGGTCAATGTTCTTCAGTGCGATACTTGTTCCACGAGCAACCGCTCTTAACGGATCTTCTGCAATATGAACAGGTAACTTTGTTTTCATAGAAATACGTTTATCCAGTCCTCTTAACATTGAGCCACCTCCTGCTAAATAGATACCAGTTTTGAAGATGTCTGCAGAAAGTTCTGGTGGAGTCATTTCCAAAGCATTTAAGATTGCCTCTTCAATTTTTGAAATTGTTTTATCTAAGGCGTGTGCAATTTCAGTATAAGAAACAATGATTTCTTTAGGAATCCCCGTCATTAAATCTCTACCTTGCACAGCATATTCTTCTGGTGGATTGTCTAATTCTGGCAATGCTGCACCCACATTAATTTTAATCTCTTCTGCCGTTCTTTCTCCGACTAAAATATTGTGTTGACGACGCATGTAGTCTTCAATATCACTGGTGAAATCATCACCCGCAACACGGATTGATTTATCACAAACAATTCCTCCCAGCGCAATGACTGCAATTTCAGAAGTACCACCTCCGATATCAATAATCATGTTACCCATTGGTTCTTCCACGTCAATACCGATACCTATTGCCGCAGCCATTGGTTCGTGAATCAAGTAAACTTCTTTTGCTCCTGCGTGTTCTGCAGAATCTCTAACGGCTCTTTTTTCTACCTCTGTAATTCCAGAAGGGATACAAATCACCATTCTCAATGATGGGTTAAACAAGCTTTTCCCAGTTCCGATCATTTTGATCATCCCTCGAATCATTTGCTCTGCAGCTTGGAAATCAGCAATTACTCCATCTCTTAGTGGTCGAATTGTTTCGATTAATTTATGGGTTTTACCATGCATCTGTTGCGCCTTCTTACCAATGGCAACAATTTCTCCAGATTGAATGTTTTTTGCAACAATTGAAGGTTCATCTACAACCACTTTATCATTCATAATGATAAGCGTGTTTGCTGTACCCAAATCAATCGCAATTTCTTGTGTTAAGAAGCTAAATAATCCCATAATTTTAATCTACACGTTAGAAGTTTTGTAATAATAGCTTATTTCTAGCTGAAATAGAACTTTATTTACGAAAAACTGCAAAGAATGTTTCATTTTAGTGTTTAAAATGTCGAATACCTGTAAAAACCATTGAAATTCCATTCTCATTACAGTAATCAATTGACAATTGATCCTTGATTGAACCTCCTGGTTGAATGACCGTTTTTACTCCAACATTTCCTGCAATTTCTACGCAATCTGGAAAGGGAAAAAAGGCATCTGAGGCCAATACAGCTCCATTCAAATCAAACTTAAAGGTTTGCGCTTTATGAATAGCTTGGTTCAGAGCATCTACACGAGATGTTTGTCCAGTTCCACTTGCTAATAACTGCTTGTTTTTGGCAATAACAATTGTGTTTGACTTGGTGTGTTTGCATAATTTTGCTGCAAAAAGTAAATCCTCAATTTCGCGTTCATTTGGAGTTAGAGTGGTTGCATTTGTTAACTCTTCTCTTCCTTCCATTACAGTATCCTTGTCTTGTTCTAAAACACCGTTCAAAATAGTTCGGAATTGTCGCTTAGGTAATTCAATTTCTTTCTGCACTAAAATAATTCTATTCTTCTTTCCTTTAAGAATTTCAATAGCCTCAGCTTCATAAGAAGGAGCAATAACTACTTCACAAAAAAGAGAACTAATTTCATTTGCCGTAGCAACATCTAATCGTTTGTTACTGATTAAAATTCCGCCAAAAGCACTCACAGGATCTCCAGCTAGTGCATCTGTGTATGCCTCGTGAATTGTTTCTCTTGTTGCTAGTCCACATGCATTGTTGTGTTTCAAAATAGCAAAGGTTGGTCCGTCATTTTTAAATTCATTCATTAAGTTTACAGCCGCATCAACATCAAGTAAATTATTGTATGACAGTTCTTTACCCCACAGCTTGTCGAATATGGCATCCAAATCTCCGTGAAAAATTCCTTTTTGATGAGGATTCTCTCCGTATCTTAATGTTTGATTAGTGGAGATACTTTGTTTAAACGTTTCTTTCTTGCCGTTATTGAAATAACTGAAGATGTGAGAATCGTAGTGAGAAGAAACATCAAATGCATCCCTTGCAAAATCTTTACGGTCTCCCAAAGAAGTTTCGCACGCATTCTCAGTTATAATTTTTAAGAAAGAATCGTATTGTTTCTTAGAAGGAATGATAGTTACGTCTTTGTAATTTTTTGCGGCTGCTCTGATGAGAGAAATTCCACCGATGTCAATTTTTTCGATGATATCGGCATGTCCTGCTCCAGAAGCAACAGTATCTTCAAAAGGGTATAAATCAACAATGACTAAGTCCAATTCTGGAATTTCAAATTCTGCAATTTGTTCTTGATCGGAAGTGTTGTCTCTTCGAGTTAAAATACCTCCAAATACTTTTGGGTGCAATGTTTTTACACGACCTCCCAAAATAGAAGGATAAGAAGTCAATTCTTCTACAGGTACAACGGGAACATCTTGTTCCTCAATGAATTTTTGTGTTCCCCCAGTTGAGTAGATTACTACGTTATTCTTATGTAATTCTTTGACAATTGGTGCTAAACCGTCCTTATCGAAAACTGAAATTAATGCTGATTTAATCTTTTTACTACCGTTCATTTCTGTGGTGTTTATTTTTTTAGTTGAAAGCGCAAAAGTACATCTTTTTTCGTGAAAAGAGAATAACAAAATCGATATAGTTGAGAAGAATGAATGAATTTTCTCCCTCTTTAATAATTATCACTATTTTTAAACTAAAAATGAGGGAATGCAAAAGATCTGCGTAGTAGAAGACGAGAAAAGTATAGGAGAAATTGTTCAAATGAATCTTGAACTGGAAGGCTATGAAGTAAATCTTATTGAAAACGGAGGTCTTGCAAAGTCTCTTTTTGAAGAAAACATTGACTTTGATTTAATAATTCTAGATGTGATGCTACCTGTTGTGAACGGGGTTGATTTATGCAAACAAATTCGAGTAAAAAGCAAAGTTCCCATTCTTTTTCTTTCTGCAAAAGGAACCACAACAGATAGAATTGAAGGTTTAAAAGCAGGGGGTAATGATTATTTGCCAAAACCATTTGATTTAGAAGAATTGTTGCTTCGCGTAAAAGCATTGATTGGGTTGAACACAATTGAACAACCTGATGAATTAAACATTGCAAGTAAGACTATCAACTTTAAAACCTATAATGTCACTGACTCAGAATATGGAGAGCTTGAACGTCTTTCGAAGAAGGAAATAGCATTGATTCAATTCTTTTTAGAGAAAGAGGGAGAGGTCGTTTCAAGAGACGAAATTTTGGACAGGTTGTGGGGTAAAAATCAGTTTCCAACCACAAGAACGATTGATAATTATATTCTCAACTTTAGAAAAATGTTTGAAGAAGATCCAAAAAACCCAAAGTTCTTTCATTCAATACGTGGTGTAGGATATAAGTTTACTCGATAGATTTATTACTTTTGCTCTCATTCACTATTTAGATGAAAGACAACAAACAATTAAGATACGATAAAGCATACTTACGAATGGCCAAAACTTGGTCAGAATTGTCGCATTGCAAAAGAAAACAAGTGGGAGCAATCATCGTGAAAGATGGAATGATCATTTCAGATGGTTTCAATGGTGCGCCAAGTGGCTTTGATAA
>JAJRQP010000132.1 GCA_024280195.1 Bacteroidota bacterium
GGTTGCAGTTAGAACACCTGCTTCTTTTCACCAACTTGGTTGGGTAACAGAATCGGGGTATAACACACAAGATTTAGGAGTGAAAATAGGAAAACGAATAAATGTGGATTATCATGCTGTTCCGTATGGGAAATTTAATACTCATATACAAAATATTAACTGTTTTGGGGCAACTGACTCTATGCAGCTAAGGAACAAATATCAACTCAATAATAATTATGATACGTGGGGATTCACATACAATACAGGTTGTTATAATTATACGTCTAGCCAAGTAAGTAAGGTTCCTATGGGCTATTATTACTACGAAACTAAAATCATACGCTCTGGTGTTACAACCTATGTTTATGATACAGTTTTTGTTTCAGAAAGTGGGACATCTTTTTTAGAAATATTGTATTGATCCCCTAACCCTTCTGATGGTTCTTTTACTATAGCCAATATGCAAGTTGTTCCCTCTAGTTTCCCAACAACCATCCTTATTTTCAACCATTCATGTAAATAGTGTAACGCTATTCCTACAAATTCGTTATTTTGCAGGAAATTAAATAAATTCATCAATGAAAAAAATACTTTTGTCCGTTGTATTATGTCTTGGAGCAGTTGCTGCCAATGCACAAAGCAACTCGATTGAGTTTGAACAATACAAACTTAAAAATGGCATGAATGTCATTCTACATGAAGATCATTCTACACCAATTGTAGCCGTAACGGTTCTTTATCACGTAGGGTCTAAAAATGAGTTTCAAGACCGAACAGGTTTTGCTCATTTCTTTGAGCACTTAATGTTTGAAGGGTCGGAAAACATTGGTCGTGGAGAATACATGAAAACAGTTTCTGCCAACGGTGGTATTCTAAATGCAAATACTTCTTTCGACAGAACCTTCTATTTTGAAATCCTTCCTTCTAATCAAACTGAATTAGGTTTATGGATGGAGGCAGAAAGAATGTTCCACTTAAAAGTGGATTCTATCGGTGTTGCGACACAAAGAGAGGTTGTAAAAGAAGAGTTTAGACAAGGTGATAATCAACCTTATGGTTCTTTCTTAAGAGAAATGTTTGGGAGAGCTTTCGTAAAACATCCATACAGTTGGGTGCCAATCGGAACACTTGAGCACATTAACAATGCTTCAATCGAAGAATTTAAAAAATTCTACGATACGTATTATGTTCCTAACAATGCTACACTTTCTATTGCTGGTGACTTCGACAAGAAAGAAGTGAAAGCTTGGATTAAGAAGTATTTCTCTACTATTCCAAAAGGAACGAAAGAGATGCACAGACCAACAATTGTTGAACCTGTAAAGCATGCTGAAGTTAGAGATACTGTTTATGACAACATTCAATTGCCAGCTGTTATGATGGGCTATCACACACCTGCACAAGGAACACATGATGCTTATGCAGTAGATATGTTGGCGCAAATTCTTTCTCAAGGAAAGAGTTCTCGCTTGAACAAAAGAATTGTAGATGAGCAAGAGAAAGCTTTATTTGTTGGTGCTTTTCCTTTTCCTTCAGAGGATCCAGGATTGTCTTTAATGTTTGGCATTCCAAATATGGGAGTTGAATTAACAGATTTAGAAGCTTCTATTGAGAACGAAATTAAAGATTTGCAAGAAAATTTAATCTCTGAAGATGAGTTTCAAAAACTTCAAAACCAAATTGAAAATGATTTCGTTTCACAAAATTCTACTGTTGAAGGGATTGCAGAAAGCTTAGCAAACTACTTTGTTTATTATGGTGATGCTAATTTAATCAACACAGAAATTGACCAGTACAAAAAAGTGACACGTAAGGATATTCAACGTGTAGCTAAGAAGTACTTTAGAACAGATAATAGAGTTGTTTTATACTACCTTCCAAAACAAGAAGGAAAAGAGTAAATCAAATCATAACGAACTTATTGAATTAAAATAAAATGAAAAAAATAACAGCAATCATATGCGCAGTAACACTTTCTTCGGGATTGTATGCGCAGAAATTAGACAGAAGCATTCGCCCATCGGCTGGCCCTGCTCCTGAAATTAAATTAGGTAACATTGAGTCGTTCACATTAGACAATGGATTAAAAGTCTTTGTTGTGGAGAACCATAAATTACCAAAAGTAGCTTACTCTATTACCTTAGACATTGACCCTATCATTGAGGGAAATATGGCTGGTTATATCAGTGCAACAGGGGAATTACTAGGTAGAGGTACTAAAAACAGAACCAAACAAGAAATTGATCAAGAGATTGATTTTATTGGAGCAACTTTAAGTACACATTCAAGCGGGATTTTTGCTTCATCATTGAAAAAGCACCAAGACAAATTGTTAGCAATCATGTCTGATGTAATGATGAATGCAGATTTTAAAGAGTCTGAATTAGAGAAAATCAAAAAGCAAACAATCTCTGGATTGGAAAGTGAAAAATCAAATCCAGATGCCATTGCAGGGAATGTAAAGTCTGTTTTGTTATATGGAAAAGATCATCCTTATGGTGAATTGACCACTGCAGAAACGGTAGAAAATATCACATTAGCAAAATGTAATGAGCATTATTCAACTTATTTCAAACCAAATGTTGCTTATATGGCAGTAGTTGGTGATATTACGGTTGAAGAAGCAAGAAAAAACATCGAGAAGTATTTCAGCGACTGGAAAAAAGGAGATGTTCCTTCTCATGCTTATGAGTCGCCAAAAGAAAGAACGCAAACAACGGTTGGTTTTGTTCACAAAGAAGGAGCAACACAATCTTTGATTAACATCACACACCCTCTTGA
>JAJRQP010000133.1 GCA_024280195.1 Bacteroidota bacterium
CATTCTCAAGAAACAATAGGCTTAAAAATTGATTCTTTAGGAAGGTATTACGATGTAAAAAAAGATCTCATTTGTTTACCTGATACTATTTTTGATGAAATTTATCGGGGAGAATATTACCCTAGAAGATACCCTTCTGAGTTTTTGAGTATCGAGTATTATGATTTCTTCAACGATAATGCAACATACAAAAACATGATTCTGCTAGCAGCAATATACGAGGAGAAGAAAAGTGCTGATAGTTTGCTAACTATTTTGAAAATAGATTACCCCAACAGTTTTACTGAAGCATCAGAGGTTTATGTTGGCTGTATGCACTAAGTTTTCCTAAGCCACTTGAAGATATGCTTCAAACGAACGCGGTGTCCAAATTGTAAAATTCCGTTCTTATATAGTCTACTCGCAATCAATAACATCACAATTGCTGATATCAGCAAAATAATCATTGATACGTAAATTTGGTAGGCCTCACCCACTCCATAACCCATTGTCAACTTAACCATCACGACCACCGGTGATGTAAACGGCAGATACGCAAATAAACTTGCCAACGGACTTTCTGGGTAATTAAGTGTGTAAAACCCTGCGTACAATGCAAAGCAAAGTAAAATTATCAGAGGCAAAACAAATTGTTGCCCATCGCTTTCAGAACCTGTAGTTGCGCCAACAGCGGCAAATAAAGCTCCATAGAAAAGATAACCCAGAATAAAGAATGCAATAAAAAATCCTAAAATATTGGTAAATTTAAGTCGTTCAAAAACCAACTCGATAAATTGATTGTATTCTCGTGCTGCAAAATGACTTTCTTGGTAAGACTGTTCAGCAGAATCAATTACCAATTGTGTCACATTCATATTTCCAGCATCAAGTAGGTCTGGAAATAAATTTTCTCGCATGAAATACAATCCAAATCCAATAATGATAATCCAAAATGCAAATTGTAAGAATGCAGAGAAGCCAATTCCAATGATTTTACCGAGCATTAATTGACGAGGAGAAACGGATGCTAATAACACTTCGACTATTCGATTACTTTTTTCCTTTGCGACACTACGCAAGATGGTCATTCCAAAGAGGAAGATGAAGGCAAAGATTAATGAACCAAAGAAAAGACCTGCCCATCCTTCTAAACTGGAAGATTCCTCATTGGGATCATATACGTTAGCAAATCGTAAAGTCAATGGTTGTTTTATTTTTCGATAATCTTCTAAGGATATTTTTTTAAATCGTTCTATTAATACTTCTTCTAGTCTTCTTTCCAGGTGATACTGAACACGAGATTGCATTCTCAAATCTGGCTCTTCTCTGAAGAATACAAATCCCACTTTATTGGTTAAGACTTTCTCATTAACCTCTAATAACGCGTCAAATTTTTGATATTTCTTCCCTTCAGCAAAATCGGCATCATTGATTACCCCATTATAGAACGAATAGGAAACCGCTCCACTCTTTCCTGGCATTATTTTACTTTCCAATAGGTTTCCATGATCGGCAATCAAAATATTCCAATGTTGCTTCGAGTTACCTCCAAAAGTAAAGAGGACGTATATCATACCTAGCACCAAAAGAGGTCCTAAAACAGAAAGGGAGATGAAAGATCGAGTTCCGATTCTTTCTTTAAATTCTCTAATGGCAATTAATAGACTATTTTTCATCTGCTTCCTTTTTTATCGGTTGAACTAACTCAATAAACACATCTTGCATAGATGGAAGCATTTCCCAAGCTGCCTCAATTTCAATTTGACCAATTAGTACTTTTAGTAAATCTTGAAAAGAATTCTCCCCTCTCATTTTTACTTTTGCCACAAATCGATCATCTCCTAAAATATCTTTATCAACTAGTTCAAAACCAGTCCAAAGTGCATTTACAAAAGCAATCATACTGCCTCTAAAACGAACCGCATAGAGCCCTTCTTTTTTCTCCGATTGCAATTCAGTTATAGAACCTTCTGCAATTTTATTTGAATCATGAATCAATATAGCCCTATCACAAATTTCTTCCACACTTTTCATATTGTGCGTTGAGAGAATGATTGTTTTTCCAGCTGCTCGCATTTCGATTAATTCTTGCTTAATCAATTCTACGTTTATTGGATCAAAGCCACTAAAAGGTTCATCGAGAATCAATAATTTCGGCTCATGTAAAACAGCGCAAATGAATTGGACTTTTTGCGCCATTCCTTTAGACAGCTCTTCGATTCGTTTCTTTCTCCAATCATTAATTTGAAATTTATCGAACCAATAATCAATTTTTGCTAGCGTATCTTTTTTTGACAAACCTCTCAATCGCCCCAAAAACAATACTTGATTTTGGACGGTCATACTTTTATACAAACCTCGTTCTTCAGGAAGGTAACCTATGTGTAATAAATCCTTCTCTGTCATGAGGTTGCCTTCAAAACGAACAGAACCTTTATCTTGTTCAACAATTCTATTGATGATTCGAATAAGCGTTGTTTTTCCAGCACCGTTTGGTCCAAGCAATCCAAAAACCTCTCCTTTTCTCACCGAGAAAGATACGTCATTAAGTGCCTCTTTACGATAGAATGATTTTGATATGTTGTTAATTTCAAGCATGCGGATGTGAAGATATTAATTAATTAAGAATTAAGAATGAAGAATGAAGAATTATTTATCTTTGTATAATGAAGACAGCATTAATTACAGGAGCATCAAGTGGAATTGGTAAAGAACTAACTTATATCTTTGCTAAGAACGGTTATAATCTAATTATTACAGCAAGAAGCAAAGATGTTTTAGAAGAAATAAAGGAAGAATGTGAGAAGAAATATTCTATCAAAGCAGAAGTAATTCCTCACGATTTATCTGTTCCTAATAGTGGGATTTCATTAGCAGAAATTATTCGCGAAAAAGAAATTCAAGTTGATGTTTTGGTGAACAATGCTGGATATGGAGATCACGGCCCCTTTGTTGAGTCGGATATGCAGAAAGGAATCAGTATGTTGAATTTAAACATGGTCAACCTCACAGAATTAACGTTAATCTATTCTAAGGAAATGGTTCAACGCAATGAAGGGAAAATCTTGAACGTTGCATCGACAGCTGCTTTTCAACCCATGGCTAAATTTGGAATCTATGCTGCGACGAAAGCATATGTCTTACATCTTACCGAAGCCATTCATTTTGAATTAAAAGATACGAATGTTCATGTAACCGCTTTATGCCCTGGAGCAACAAAAACAGGTTTTGAAGAAGCTGCAGAAATGGGAGAAAACAAGCTTTTTGACAAATTCGTAATGGATGCAAAAACAGTTGCTCAAGTAGGTTATGATGGTTTAATGAAAAACAAAGCTTACGTAATCCCAGGATTCAGAAATAAATTCTTAGCTTTCTTAGGAGGCATTACACCTTTTAGAGGATTAATGATTTGGGTGACGAATAAATTGAGTTAATTGACAATAATTCGGAGTTGATTCGTCCTCTTAACGTATAGACAATTAGGAACAACCGCAGTTTGGTCAATTTCTAGCACTTCAAAATAGCGCAAACCACACAACTCTTCCGGGATATAAATAAGGTATCCTGCATTTGAGACATAAAGTTCACGAAGCATCCTTAATTTTATAAGAGAAACGGGTAATTCTTTCAACTCATTTCTATTCAGATGTATGAATTGAAGTTTTGTACAATTACCTATTGTTTCAGGAAGTGTGTCCAACTGATTATAATTTAACCTTAACACAACTAATTCTTTTAAATTACCAATCTCACTTGGTATTGTTTTCAATCTATTTTGATTTAGCACCAATTGCTCTAATTTTTCCAATTCTCCAATTTCTATTGGAAGAGAATCAATGAGGTTGTATGAAGCTGATAAAATTTCTAATTTCTTCAGTTTACTAATCGAAGCAGGCAATGTTGTGATATCATTTCTCCCGATATATAACTTCTCAAGATTTATCAACTTACCAATATCATCCGGGATTTCTGTAAGTTTATTTCCGAAGAGTTTCAATACTTTTATGGATGTATTCTCAAAAACTTCTGGGGGTATTTCTGTCAAACCTCTTCTTGATAAATTGACCGTTGTCCCACTCATGGGAGCATCACCTATTGTTGTTAAACTCATGCAAGAAGATAAGAATATGGCAACAAATAAATAGGTGTATTTTAACTTCATTGCTCTAATTTATTCAATTTTTCTATACAATTCATTTCTTTTGGTGTATTTTTATGGTAATAAATATATGTGGCACACATTATGCATATTCATTTACTAAATAAAAAACTATGAAAAATATTAAAACATTAATTTTAAGCGCGTTACTTATTTCAAGTACAGGACTGTTTGCTCAAAAGACTACTGCGAATTCAAAACAACTTAAAAAAGTTGAAAATCCACAAAGACTTTCTGTTCAACCTGTTTCAAAGAATCATACTCCAGAACAGTTAGCTGCAATGGAAACAAAGAAAATGTCAAAAGATTTGGGATTAAACTCAGTTCAAGTGTCACAAATAATTCCATTGAACGAAGTTTTTCAAAAAGATTTAGCAACAATCAAAACTAGTAAAATGATGAATACTGCTAAAGTTGAAGCAAGTAAAAGAATTGCCGAAACAAGATTGTCTAAATTTAAAGATATTTTGACAAGCGAACAGTTTACAAAATATACTGGCAAGTAAAATCCAACGATACAAGAAAGGTCTTTTCTATGAAAAGGCCTTTTTTTATTTTAAAGATTTTGCAAATACTCTTTTAAACTTATCAACTTTAGGTCTAACTACAGCTTGACAGTATGCGTTCTCTGAATTATTCTCTAAATAGTTTTTGTGATAATCTTCCGCAGGAAAAAACTCTGGAACTGAAGAAATTTCCGTCACAATTGGATTTCCCCAAACACCTTCTTGGTCTAACCGATCTTTATAGTTAATTGCTAGATTCTTCTGCTCTTCAGAATGATAGAAAATCACAGAACGGTATTGCGAACCAATGTCGTTCCCCTGACGATTTAACTGTGTTGGGTTATGCACAAACCAAAACATCTCTAATAATTGCTCAAATGAAATCATCTCATCATCAAAAGTAATTCTTGCCACTTCAGCATGACCTGTTTTACCACTGCAGACTTCGTTGTAAAAAGCCAATGACTTCTTGCCTCCAGCATATCCCGGCTGTACATTAATTACACCTTCAATATCAGTCAGACAAGCTTCGATGCACCAAAAACATCCTGCTCCAAATGTTGCTTCTAAAATCATACTGCAAATAAAGTAAACTTTAGTCTTCTATAAAATTTAATGATGCAGAATTAATACAATATCTTAATCCTGTAGGTTTAGGACCATCGTTAAAAATGTGTCCTAGATGTCCATCGCAAACTGCACATGTAACTTCTACTCTACGCATGCCATAAGAAACATCTGCAATTTCAGCGACATTTTTAGTATTTATGGGTTGATAAAAACTTGGCCAACCTGTCCCTGATTTGAATTTAGTTTCACTCGAAAACAATTTCGTACCACAAGCTGCGCAAGTGTATGTTCCTGTCTTGTGATTATCCCAATATTCTCCCGTAAATGCTCTTTCTGTTCCTTTTTCTCTCAGAACGTTGTACTGAATATCAGTTAGCTGAGAACGCCATTCACTATCCGTTTTCTTAACCTTCGTGCTGTCTTCAAAACTGGAATTTGTTATTTCTTTTTGAACAACTACACTTACTTCCTTCTCTGTTTGACAACTGATTGCTAATAATCCAAAAGCAAAAAATCCAATGATATATTTCATAATCTTTCTGTTTATTTATTGATAAGACGTAAAGAAGACTAATTTTGTACGGTGATTTTAGGATATTCTCGAAATTTTTGGCTGATTTGTTTCTCTCTGTTGTTTTTCATCACGAGTTTCAACTTGTTTTTACCGGAACTGAACGAGTACATCACTAGCATGGGGGGAGAAAATAGAAAAGGATTAATTTTCTTCTTATTCTCTATTTCTGCAGCCATTTCACGACCTTTCTCAGGCAAACTTTCGGATACAATTGGAAGAAAAAAAGTGATGTATATAGGGATCGTCATCAGTATCGTTGCTACATTATTCTACCCGATTACGGAAGTTGTTTTTTACTTTCTATTATTACGCTTCCTCCATGGATTTGGAGCAGGATTTTTACCGACTGGAGCAACGGCATTAGTAACAGACATCCTCCCTGAACATAAAAGAGGAAAAGGAATGGGTATTTGGGGAGTGTTTATATCTCTCGGATTTGGTGTCGGACAGATATTTGCTTCCCCAATCAGAACAGAATTTGGGTTGACTAATTTGTTTTTTATTGCAGCTATTCTAGGTGTTCTTTCTGCAATACTCATTTCTTTTGTAAAAGAAACTTTGCCCAATCCACAGAAATTCAAACTCTCTTTGTTGAAAGTAAAATGGAACGATGTGTTTGAACCAAGTGTTATGCCTGCTGCTATTGTTATGTTTATATCTGTTACCTCCTCAGGGATAATTTTTGTGGTGACTCAAGATTTACCGGGTTACTTCGGTCTAGGCAACAAAGGTTGGTTTTTCGGATTCTACACGTTATCTACCATTTTCGTTCGTTTCTTTTCAGGAAGTTTATCCGATAAAATTGGGCGAAGAAAAACCTTACTGATTGGAATGTGCATCATGCTTTTAAGTATTTCACTTCTCGCATTTTCTACAGAATGGATTCAATTTACCATCGCTGCAATTGTCTTTGGAATTGCAACAGGAATTACAAGTCCAACCTTGTTTGCATGGACTGCAGACTTATCTCATATTGACAGAAGAGGAGTTGGTGCAGGAACTTTATTTATTGCTTTAGAATTGGGGATTATGTTTGGTTCCGCAAGTACGATGTTGACTTATGACAATACCGTTGCAACAATACCTATTGTATTTTCTGTAGGAATTACATTGATGCTCATCAACATCAGTTATTTGATATGGCATCTTAAATACCGAGAATCAAAAACATAATTCCTTGACAATTTCAAGAACAATGTTTAAATAATTCCTATCTTCGAGAACTAATAATCAGAGAATTGACGCAAATTAAAGAATCAGAATTAACAAAATTGTACTACTCCATTGGAGAAGTTGCAAAGATGTTTGATGTAAACACATCATTAATTCGGTTTTGGGAGAAAGAATTTCCAAGTGTTCAATTAAAGAAGAATAAAAAGGGAAACCGAGTTTTTACACCAAAAGACATCTTAAAAATTGATAAGATTTACATTCTTGTCAAAGAGAAAGGGTATACACTTGACGGTGCAAAAAAAGCTTTAAAGGACAAGAATACAGATTATTCTATTGAAGATTCTCAAGTAACCGATCATTCTTCGGTTATTCTAAAACTCGAAAGTATTAAGGAACGATTACTGAAACTGAAGCACTA
>JAJRQP010000002.1 GCA_024280195.1 Bacteroidota bacterium
TAACCTCGTGTAGAATCTGTTAAGAAAATAGTCTTTGTTGCGGCATAAGATTTGTCAGCATAGGCAAAAGTAATATTCACTTTCCAATTCTCTTGAAAGATGCTAGATGTATCGTAAAAGGTTATTTTTTCTTCCGTTTTAGTTGCCAAAGAATCTTCCCCAGCTCCAGCAAAACTTAATTGAGTAGCTGAAATGATAGCGAAAGAAATAAGGGCGAAAATTAACTTCATGTGTTACTTTATTATTCTAAATAAAGTGCAAAGCTAAGGTATTTAAGCGGTTCTTACTAAAAAGGAATTCCAAAAAGTGTTAAAAGTTGGAGTTTTCATTTCACACTCCCATCTCGACTCCCGCTCGATGTCCGTTTCCTACCTCATCACTCATCACTCATCACTCCTCACTCCACACTATCCACCGTCTCTTTCTTCAATAAACTCCCAACCTCTGTCGTCGGGAAAATCTCTTCATAATTCAATACATTGCTGTAACTTACTCGTCGATTGATGTGTTCTTTGGTTAATTCTTCCGGTTTAAGAATACCTGTTGCGGCAATTAATTCTGCAAAGTTCTTTAAGGTTTCAAAATGATAATTAGCCACTCTTTTTGCTTTATCTTCCACGTTCAATCCTTTTATTAATCCTTTGTCTTGCGTAGCAACTCCAACAGGACAAGTATTCGTGTTGCACTGTAAGGCTTGAATACAACCTGTTGCCATCATCATTGCACGTGCGCTATTAACCAAGTCAGCACCAAGGGCAATGGTTCGTGCGATGTGAAAGGAAGAGATGATTTTACCCGATGCAATAATTTTAATGTCCTTTTTTAAATCGTAACCAATTAGAGTGTTAGAAACGAATGCTAATCCATCTCGCATTGGTGTTCCAATAGAGTTAGAGAATTCCACAGGAGCAGCTCCCGTTCCTCCTTCACCACCATCAACGGTAATAAAGTCGGGTTTGATTCCAGTTTTAATCATTGCTTTGCAGATGTCAATAAATTCCTCGTCCTTACCAACGCATAATTTGAATCCAACCGGTTTCCCTCCGCTGCTATCTCTTAAAACTTTGATAAACTTTAATAGACCTTCTGCGGAATTAAAAGCAGAATGAGATGGGGGAGAGTGCACATCCGTAAAAGGTTCGACGTGTCTAATTTTTGCAATTTCTTCTGTGTTTTTCTTTGCGGGGAGAATTCCACCATGACCTGGTTTTGCACCTTGCGAAAGTTTCAACTCAATCATTTTGACATTCTCATGACTTACGGTTCTCTTGTATCCTTCCAAATCAAAACCTCCGTCTTTTGCTCGACAACCAAAATAACCAGTTCCTACTTGCCAAATTAAATCTCCTCCATTCTCTAAATGATAAGGACTCACTCCTCCTTCTCCTGTATTCTGTGCAAAACCTCCTAATTTAGCTCCTTTATTCATTGCTGAAACCGCACGATTACTCAAAGAACCAAAACTCATTGCTGAGATATTGAGGATGCTTGAAGAATAAGGTTGCTTACAATCTGCTCCGCCAATAGTCACTCTTGGGCTATGGTCAACCTCACTATCTGCACAAGCATACATTGAATGATCCATCCATTCGTAACCTGTGCTATACACTTTCATCTGTGTTCCAAACGGAACGGTGTCATTTACATTTTTTGCTCGTTGGTAGATTAAAGTTCTGAAAATTCGGCTAATTGGTCTTCCTTGTGTGTCAGTTTATACGAAGTATTGCATAATTCCAGGACGCAGTTTCTCCAGAATGTATCTGAAATTACCAACCACTGGAAAATTAGATTTTAACGTGTGTTTCTTGGAGAATATATCAGAGATACCCAAAAGAATGATAGGGACAATGAGGATTA
The DNA here is from genome assembly GCA_024280195.1 of Bacteroidota bacterium. Taxonomy (GTDB): domain Bacteria; phylum Bacteroidota; class Bacteroidia; order Flavobacteriales_D; family Crocinitomicaceae; genus UBA4466. The sequence continues at coordinate 1,858 of JAJRQP010000002.1, forward strand.
AACTCCAAAGAATAGGTTGCCACCAAAAATAGGCAACTACTCCAATTGCAGCTAAAATAATAACACTGATTGCGATAAAAGATTGACGAACGTTCATAAGTATAAATTTAATGCGTAGAAAGTTAATGAAAACTTTTATTTAAGAAGCGAAAGAGAAGAAAATCATATAGAAAAAGGTATCAATTTTATATTTTTTCCAAAACCTCCTCAATTGCTTTCTCTAAACCACCAGCATTTTTTCCACCCGCAGTTGCAAAGAATGCTTGCCCTCCACCACCTCCTTGGATGTGCTTAGAAACCTCACGAATGATGTTTCCTGCGTTGATGTCTTTCTCTTGAACTAATTTATCAGATGCAATGATGCTCAATGAACATTTGTCACCCGTTTTACCTCCTAAAACTCCGAAGAAATTATCGTATTCTCCTTTCAACTGAAACAAGATGTCTTTGATAGAACCTCCGTCTAACTCCACAATACTTGAAAGAATGTGGATGCCATTTTCTTCTTTGATAGAGGCTTTTAATTCATTCTTAATGTTCTTTGCCTTCTCCTTTTGCAATTGCTCTAATTCCTTTTGCAATTGAGCATTCTTTATCTGCAAATCATTCACAGCTTTCACAATGTCTTTTGGATTCTTCAAAGAAAGAGCAATGGTATCGAGTGTTTCTGCTTTCTTTTTGAAATAAGCTTCTGCTTTTTCTCCTGTGATTGCTTCAATTCTTCTTACACCTGATGCAACTGCCGTTTCTTGCGTGATGATAAACAAACCAATTTCTCCAGACGCTTGAACGTGAGTTCCACCGCACAATTCTACAGATTTTCCAAATTTAATAACGCGAACAGTGTCTCCATATTTTTCTCCAAATAGCGCCATTGCACCCATTTCTTTGGCAACTTCTATCGGTGTGTTTCTTTTCTCTTCTAACGGAATGTTAGCACGAATGTTCGAAGAAATCATTGCGGAAATTTGCGCTAATTCTTCTTCCGTTACCTTAGAGAAATGAGAGAAGTCAAAACGTAAGTAATCAGCATTGACCAACGAACCTTTTTGTTCTACGTGGTCGCCTAAGACAGTTCTCAATGCATGATGTAAGAGGTGTGTAGCCGAGTGATTGTTCGCAGATGCCATTCTTTTTGATTGACTAACAACCGCTTTGAAATTTGCATGAACATCGCCCGGTAACTCCTTCATCAAATGAACGATGAGGTTGTTTTCTTTCTTGGTGTCAAAAACAGAAGTTTTAGTTCCGTTGTATTCAAGATATCCTGTATCTCCAACTTGCCCACCACCTTCTGCATAGAAAGGTGTGAGGTTGAAAACAACTTGATAAAATTCTTTTTTCTTTTGAGAAACTTTTCTGTACTTAACGATTTTCACATTCGCTGTGAGGTTATCGTATCCAACAAATTCTTCTACGTTATCATCAATTAATTGCACCCAATCAGCTGTTTCAATAGCTGTTGCAGCACGAGAACGGTCTTTCTGTTCTTTCATGTGTGCATTGAATCCCTCCATGTCTACAGAGAATCCTCGTTCTCTCGCCATTAAGTCTGTTAAGTCAATCGGAAAGCCGAAAGTGTCGAGCAATTCAAAGGCAAATTTTCCATCGACCGTTTTTGCATCGCCCAATTTGTTTAAGTACTTCTCAAAGCGTTGAATTCCGTTTCCTAAAGTTTTTAAGAATGAATTTTCTTCTTCGATAATGACTTTATGAATGAGTTCTTTTTGTTGTGCTAATTCTAAGAATGGATTCGACATAATGTCTACTAAAACAGTTGATAAGTCAGCCAAGAATGGTTCCTTTAAATTCAATGTTTGGTATCCATAACGAACTGCTCTTCTCAAAATTCTTCGAATAACATATCCTGCTCCTGTATTGGAAGGCAATTGACCATCTGCAATAGAGAATGCAATTGCTCTTACATGATCTGCTATTACACGTAAAGCAATATCAACTTCTTCTGTTTTTCCGTATTCAACACCAGATACTTTTTCTAGGTGCTTGATTAAGGTTTGAAAAAGGTCTGTATCGTAATTCGATTTTTTTCCTTGCAAAGTCATCGCAAGTCGCTCCAGTCCCATTCCTGTATCGACATGTGTTTCTGGAAGAGGTTCTAAACTTCTGTCTGCTTTACGATTGAACTGCATGAAAACGTTGTTCCAGATTTCAATGACATGCGGATGATCTTCATTGACCAAAGTTTTACCATCGACCTTTGCTCTGTCTTCATCCGAACGTAAATCTACGTGGATTTCAGAGCAAGGACCGCAAGGGCCAATTTCTCCCATCTCCCAAAAGTTATCTTTTTTAGAAGCGGGAATAATTCTGTCCTCTGAAATGTATTTTTTCCAGATAGCAATGCTTTCATCATCTTGTGGAACGCCATCTTTCTCATCACCTTCAAAAACGGTAACATACAAACGGTCTTTCGGAATTTCATAAACGTTGGTTAATAAGTCCCACGCCCATTCTATAGCTTCTTCCTTAAAATAATCACCAAACGACCAGTTCCCAAGCATCTCGAACATGGTGTGGTGGTATGTGTCAACACCAACTTCTTCCAAGTCGTTATGCTTTCCTGAAACGCGTAAACATTTTTGAGAATTGGCAACACGTCTATCTTTTGGTACGACATTTCCTAAGAAATAATCTTTGAATTGGTTCATTCCCGCATTGATAAACATCAAAGTAGGGTCGTTTTTAACCACCATTGGTGCGCTAGAAACAATCTTATGTCCTTTAGACGCAAAGTAATCGAAAAATGCTTGTCTTATTTCAGAAACTGTCATTCTGTGTACTGTTAATTTAATTAAGAACAAATTTAATTCTTAATTCTTAATTCTTAATTTTTAATTTAATTATTTGTCACTTAACTTCTTCCTTCTGATTTACTGAACTTCTTATTTCTTATAAACCACACTCGTAGGATAGGCAAATTCTAATCCTTCTCCATTGAATCGTTTCAAAATTTCCATGTTCATTTCAGATTGAGTCGTAAAAATATCCATATCCTTCTTCATAAAATAGATAAAGAGAATACCCATGGAGAAGTCTCCCCAGGAATTGAATGATATAAAAATGTCTTTGTCCTCAACGTTTGGATTACTGATTGCAATTTCTTTCAGTAATTCCATTGCTCGCTCCATTTGATCAGGAGTTGTTTCGTAAGTCAATCCTAGACTTATTTTTACTTTACGACTTGGTTCAAGGGTTACATTCTCAATGGCATGATCAGAAAATTGACCATTTGGTATAGTTACTAATCGACCTTCTAATGTTCTTAAACGAGTGCTTCTAACACCAATTTCTTCGACTTCTCCGTCCCAACCATTGATTTTAATTCTGTCCTTCATCTTGAAAGGCTTGTCTAAGAAAACCATGATTCCTCCAAATATGTTTTTGATGGTGTCTTGTGCAGCAAATGCAAGAGCCAAACCACCAATTCCAAGACCTGCAATTAATGCAGCAACGTCAAAACCAGCATTGTTTAAGCCTATGACAATTCCCATTACCCATATTCCTGTCTTAACCGTTTTTCGGATGACAGGAAGTAATTGATCGTCTAAATCGCTTTCTGATTTCTCTACAAAAGGAACAATATACTCTGCAATTAACGAGTCAATAATTCTCGCAAAAAACCAAGTTATATTTAGCGTAATTATAATAATGAATAAATGGTCAAAGAATACATCTACTCTTTCTCCAAATTCTAATCGGTGTACAGCCCAATAAAACCCAATCATTCCAACTCCGTAAACGACTGGTTCTTCTAATTGATCAACCAAAATATCGTCTAAACTTGTTTTAGTTTTTTTTGCTAATTTCTTAACGAATTTTCCAATAAACCAGTATAGTATTTTGGCAATAATGATTGCTCCAAGTATAATTCCAAAGGAAATCAACCAGTTTTGGATATTGTTACCATAAAACTCTTTTGTTAGAAATTCTCCCATTGTATTTTTTTTGCAAATCTACTAAGAATAGTCTACTTATTCACCAACTCTACATTACTGATAATTAACAAGTGTATTCAACTCAGAATCTTTTAATATCTTTGTGTTGTGTCGAAAACAAAGTATAAATACAATTCTAGAACATTTTCTTATGAAGAGGTTAAAGTCTCTTTTGGGAAAAAGATTCTACGTATTTTATTATGGGGTGCACCAAGCATCATTTTGGGGCTTGCATTAGCAATTGTTTTCACTCGACGTATCGACTCCCCTAAAGAGAAACTACTTGCACTTGAGTTGAAGGCGAACACAAAAGAATTGCAAAGAATTCAAGAGGATATCAAATTCACGAATAAGGTCTTAGATGTTATTCAAGCAAGAGATGAAGAATTATATCGTTCTGCGCTTTATGCTAAAGAATTCCCCGAAGAATTGCGCCAACTGGGAACTGGAGGCTCTGATAAGTACGCCTACCTTGATGGGTTGACCAATGCAGAATTGTTGAAATCAACTTCAGTACAAATTGACCAACTAGAGAAAAGATTACATGCGCAAAGTTTATCCTTTACAGAATTAGTGGAGCTAGCAAAAGCGAAAGAGAAAATTTTAGCTTGTATTCCATCTATTCAACCAATTAGAAATAAAGACTTGACAAAGAGAATTGGAGGGTATGGTTGGAGAATAGATCCTATTTATAGGACACGTAGAATGCATACTGGAATGGATTTTACTGCAGAAAGAGGGACAGAAGTATATGCAACTGCAGATGGAGTTGTAGAAGATATAGAAAAAAAACGTTGGGGATATGGTAAAAGTATCATCATTAATCATGGTTACGGATACAAAACGAGGTACGCCCATCTAAAGGATTTTAAGGTTAGAAAAGGTCAAAAAATTTCTCGCGGAGAATTAATTGGTCTAGTTGGTTCTACAGGTAAATCAACAGGGCCTCATTTACATTACGAAGTGGTTGTTAATGGAGAAAAAGTAAATCCAATTGGTTATTATCATTCAGATTTGTCTGCTGAAGAGTATGAGCAATTGATAGAAATGAGTGAGAATTCGAATCAAGCTATGGATTAGACGGACATCAATTATAAGAACGGACCTCAAGCATAAGAACGGACATCGAGCGTAGCCGAGATGGTAGTTCTGCCATTTTGACGGTCAAAAAGTCACCTTGCACCCCCCTTTTAACCTTATTTCTGCCAATAATGTCAGGTTTTTAACTCTGAAATGCAGTGGCACAAAGATTGACTTTCCCAAAACAGAAATTAAAAATTAGAATTAATAAATATAGTTATGGGAAAAATAATAGGAATAGATTTAGGAACAACCAACTCATGCGTTTCAGTAATGGAAGGAAATGAGCCAGTTGTTATCGAAAATTCAGAAGGAAGAAGAACAACACCTTCTATCGTTGCTTTTGTTGACGGAGGAGAGCGAAAGATTGGAGATCCAGCGAAAAGACAAGCGATTACCAATCCAGAAAAAACAATTTACTCAATCAAACGTTTCATGGGGTCTTCATTTGATGAAGTGACCAAAGAAATTGGTCGCGTACCTTATAAGGTAGTAAAGGGAGATAACAATACTCCACGTGTTTTGATTGACGATAGAAAATACACACCGCAAGAAATTTCAGCAATGATTCTTCAGAAAATGAAGAAAACGGCAGAAGATTATTTAGGTCAAGAAGTAACAGAGGCTGTTGTAACAGTTCCTGCATACTTTAACGATTCGCAAAGACAGGCAACGAAAGAAGCAGGTGAGATTGCAGGATTGACAATCAAAAGAATTATCAATGAGCCAACAGCTGCAGCATTAGCTTATGGATTGGATAAGAAAGGAGTTGATCAAAAAATCGTAGTATTTGATTTTGGTGGAGGTACACATGATGTTTCTATCCTTGAATTAGGAGATGGAGTATTTGAAGTGTTATCAACTGATGGAGATACACATTTAGGTGGTGATGATGTAGATCATAAAATTATTGATTGGTTAGCGGATGAGTTTAAGAAAGATGAAGGTCTTGATTTAAGAAAAGATCCAATGGCATTGCAAAGATTGAAAGAAGCTGCTGAGAAAGCGAAAATTGAATTATCTTCTGCTTCTTCAACAGAAATCAATTTGCCTTACATTATGCCAGTTGATGGTGTGCCAAAGCACTTGGTTAGAACATTGCAAAGAGCAAAATTTGAGCAATTAATTTCTGATATTGTTGAAAGAACAATCGCACCATGTCGTTCGGCATTGAAAGCAGCAGGACTTTCTACAAGTGATATTGACGAAGTTATTTTGGTGGGTGGTTCTACAAGAATTCCAATCATTCAAGATGTAGTGAAAAAATTCTTTGGAAAAGAAGCTTCTAAAGGTGTGAATCCTGATGAGGTAGTTGCAATAGGTGCAGCAATCCAAGGTGGAGTTTTAACAGGAGAAGTGAAAGACGTTCTTTTATTAGACGTTATTCCATTATCATTGGGAATTGAAACAATGGGTGGAGTATTCACAAAATTAATTGATGCAAACACAACGATTCCAACGAAGAAGTCTGAGACTTTCTCTACGGCATCTGACAACCAGCCTTCTGTTGATATTCACGTATTACAAGGAGAAAGAGCAATGGCAACGAATAACAAGACATTAGGACGTTTTCAATTGACTGATATTCCACCAGCGCAAAGAGGAGTTCCTCAAATCGAAGTTGTTTTTGA
>JAJRQP010000134.1 GCA_024280195.1 Bacteroidota bacterium
AATAAGGCTTCCCTTCTTTTTTCTTTTCAACTGCACGAGTTGATTGAATTTGAATTTCATCAATACTTTCGTCCGCCTCTGATTCAATCGGAGTCTGATTTTGAGCAGAAATGAACCCACTCAACAGCAATGATAATATGATTATTGCACTACGCATATTTATTAATTTTACTCAAGTACAACTTTGATTGAGTTTGGTTCAAAATACGAAAAAGAAAATGATTCTAATTAGAAGCAGTAAATAAGAATTTATTTGGAGAGACCAAATTTGACTTCACTGCGTACATTACAATTCCAGCAGTATTCTTCACCCCCAACTTTGCCATAATATTTTTTCTGTGAGAATTAACGGTATGATTACTCAAAAATAATTTCTCTGCAATTTGCACATTGGTCATACCTTCAGAGATAAGAACAATGATTTCTTGTTCTCTTTTCGAGATAAGAACAGCATCGCAAGAAAAAGCATCGTAATCTATATCTTCAACATTGATATTTGCTTGCTGTATCGTTTCAACAATTTGACCACAGAAAAACTTAGTTCCCTTTGCCGTTTCTTTTACAGCATCCGTGATTTCTGAAATCGAGCAATTCTTCTTCACATAGCTAGTTACACCTTGTTTTAAAGCATCAACGAGAACTTGAGCGGACTGTTCTGGGGTAATTGCTAAAATAAAGGAGGAAGCATAGTCATTCTTAATTCTGGATAAGTCATCAATGACAAAACCATTAGAAGTGTAGTCTATCAGAACAACATCTGTATCGAAAGAATGTAACATTTCAAATAATTCTAAACTTGATTTTGCTTCACCTACAATTTCAATGTCATCATTCACAGAAAGAATAGATCTCAGTCCTGCTCTTGTTAAATCATTGCTATCGGCGATAATTAATCTCATTATTTAGAATCGTTTTAAATAGTAGTGCAAATATATTGATATTAATGAGACTAACTTAAAAAAGTTCACAAAAAAAAGTCCAACAAATTGCTGGACTTTTAATAACATATCTATTTTTTAAACCTTTACCAACCAGTTAAAGACATCTTCTGTTTTTCCTGCTTTTAAGTCGTGTAAAAATTCTTTAATTTTATTGGATGCTGTCCTTGGCTTCATAGGGATATCATATAATTCGCCTCTAAATCCAATTTTTGCAATTGGTGCAATCGTTGCGGCAGTACCAGCTCCAAAAGCATCAGTAACTCTTCCTTCTTTTAAAGCAGTCACAACTTCTTCTACTGTAATTTTTCTTTCTTCAATTGGAATACTTAGGTGATTTGCTACTTCCACTACAGATCTTTTTGTAATACCTTTCAAAATGGTATCAGAATCTTCAGAAGGCGTAATGAGTTTCCCATCAATTTCAAAGATGACGTTCATAGTCCCAGATTCTTCGATGTATTTATGTTCAATTCCATCTGTCCAGATTAACTGATCAAATCCTTCTTCTTTACCTTTCTTTGCAGGGTATAAAGATGCTGCATAGTTACCTGCGGTTTTTGCCTGCCCCACTCCACCAGCAGATGCTCTCGTGTAAAACTCTTCAATTTTCACACTAACAGGATTAGCATAATACACACCAACTGGGCATGTGAAAATTAAAAACTTATAGGTATCCGAAGGTTTAATTCCGATAAACTCATCCGTTGCAAACAAAAAAGGTCTAATATATAATGAGTATCCTTCTTTACGCGGAACCCACTCGTTGTCAATTTCAACTATTTTCTTAACTAAATCAACAAAAACTTCTTCTGGAATAACAGGCATGCACATTCTTTCACAAGACTCTGCAAAACGTTTTGCATTCATATCAGGTCTAAATAGCTGCACACTTCCATCATCTGCTCTGCTTGCTTTCATCCCTTCAAAAATAGATTGTCCGTAATGAATAGCAGAAGTTGCTGGGTGCATTTGCAAAGAAGCAAAAGGCTTAATTTCAGGATCTTGCCATTGCCCATCAGCATAGTTCATTTCTAACATGTGATCAGAAAATTCTCTTCCAAAAGGAAGGTTATCCCAATCAATATCTTTGATTCTTGATTGACTTACTTTGTTGATTTTGAGTGACATTGTATCGTTCATAACAGCTCTTTTTCTAGGGTGCAAAGGTACACAATTTATCGTGTAATTCAAAGGATTAGTCGATGTTCTCAGCTATTACCTTACAGAACGCTCCGAATCAGATTTTTACTTAAATTCGTCCTTCAGAATTTGCCGTGAAAAAATCAAGAGAAATATTAAAACAATTTTGGGGATTTGATTCCTTTAGACCGTTGCAAGAAGACATTGTGGACAGTGCTGTTTATGGTCATGACACATTGGCTATTCTACCAACAGGAGGTGGTAAATCAATTTGTTTCCAAGTTCCTGGAATTGCACTGGAAGGAATTACTATTGTTGTTTCTCCTCTTATTGCATTAATGGAAGACCAGGTAAACAACTTGCAATCACGAGGAATTAATGCTGGATTAATTGTTAGTTCTATGAGTTATCGAGAAATTGATATTACACTTGATA
>JAJRQP010000135.1 GCA_024280195.1 Bacteroidota bacterium
AGGAAAAACAAGCTTAAAAAAGACGGAAGGATTTGAGAATTACATCTTCCTTTCATTTGCCTTAATGCTCGTTGGAACTTTATTGTTCACATGGAGTAAAAAGCATTTTTCCATTCATACACTTTATGGAAAGAACACAAATGTTGCTCAAAAAATAGGTCTAACTGCTGGAATTGTCGGCTTTGGAATTCTTGCCGCAGCATGGTCGGGAATCAACCTCGAACCTGCAACCTTGTACTTATGGTTGTCACTTGGACTAATGGCAATCGGTATTCTCACCTATACATACGGTTCTTATGCCGGCCACACCAAAGGGATAAAAAATAATCACGTTTTCTTTAATTCATTCAGTAGTCGAGGCATCCTTGGTTGGATTGCTGGAATTGCTTTGACAACCTTCTACATTCAAATTTATTGGTTCAGCAGTTCTTTAGAAGAATTAATCAACCTCTTTGATCCAATGTCATTCCTTTTTAGAGGAAAAGTTGCAGACCAATGGTTTGTATATGGATCCATTTACACCTTTGTTATTTTCTTTTTAGGAATAAAATTCATCATCAAATACAGGCACAATAAATACCAAATTGTGAGAACAATCTCTGTGATTTTCTTTCAACTAATCTTTGCTTATTTCTTGCCATTTATTTTAGAATCATTCAGTGGTGATAGTGGGTACTATGCAAAAGATTTAAAAGGAATTTGGCCTCTGAATTATGGTTTTGTAGAGTCCTATCAATTAGATGCAATGGCAAAAGATGGATTCTCAGGAACCTTCTTCTTTCTATGGGGAATCATTCTCTTTTTAGTCATCACTCCTTTCTTAACCTACCTCGTTGGTAAAAGATGGTATTGCTCTTGGGTTTGTGGTTGTGGAGGTTTGGCAGAAACGGCAGGCGATAGTTTTAGGCATCTTTCTTCAAAAACAGAAGTCTCTTGGAAACTAGAACGATGGATTATCCATTCTGTAATGGTATTTGTGCTAATGATGACAATCGCCTCCCTGTGGCCTTATTTCTCTGGTAAAGATTACGAAATTGGCTTCTTAACAATTACACAAAAAGGATATTTCATTTGGACAATGGTTTTGCTACTTGCTTCGGCAATTGCACTTGTTTTTGCTGCTAGAAAGTTTAAAAAGAAAGTCCTTTACATTGGTGTTGCTCTACTCGTTATTTTCGCAGGACTCCTTGCTTATTCTTATTCTGCAGAAACGAGTGATGTTTTCATTCTCAAAAGTAAAAGCATCAAAAAAGTCTACGGTTTTTTAGTCGGTGCAGCATTTGCTGGTGTAATTGGAGTTGGCTTCTACCCTATTCTTGGAAACAGAGTTTGGTGCCGATTTGGTTGTCCAATGGCTGGTTACATGGGCTTGTTTCAACGTTTTAAATCTCGTTTTAGAATTACAACCAATGGTTCGCAATGTATTTCTTGTGGAAATTGCTCTACGTATTGCGAACAAGGAATCGACGTTAGAGCATACGCGCAAAAAGGAGAGAATATTGTCCGTGCAAGTTGCGTAGGTTGTGGTGTTTGTTCTGCAGTTTGTCCTCGTGGTGTTTTAAAACTGGAGAATGGACCAGAAGAAGGTCGTTTTGAGCCAAATCCATTAGTGATTACGAAAGATGGAGTTGAAGTGAGGATGTAGTTGTCGAGAGCATTGGAACATTAGAACACTAGAGCACTAGATCATTAGAGCATTGGAACATTGGAACATTGGCTATTCAATTTCAAATTTATCTCCATCTTCTACGACAACACTTTTCTCGAAAATTTCTCGTGCTTCTAATTCGTGCTGAGATCCATTTTCATAACGAGCACTGAGGTGTCCTAATAGTAATTTCCCAACGTTTGCTTGCTTTGCAATATTTGCAGCATCCTTTGCTGTAGAATGCATCGTTGATTTTGCTCTGTCTCTAAAATCTTCTGTGAATGTTGCTTCGTGATACAGTAAGTTGACATTCTTTATTTCTTCAATAATTGGTTCAAAATAACGAGTATCAGAACAAAAAGCATAGGATTTTGACTTTTCAGCTTTCAAAGTATAGTTTTCAAAACGAATTTCTTTACCATCATCACCCAAGACGTTTTCGCCGCGTTTCAGGTATTGATAAAATTGAATTTTTATATCATCTCGCTGACATTTCTCAATCAACAAAGTTCGTTCTTTCTCTTTTTCTTGAATCAAAAATCCATTTGTCGGTACTTTGTGAGAAAGAGGAAAGTGTTTTATCAAAATTTTATCATCTTCGAAAGCAATCCCTGAAGAAGTAGTATCAAGCGTGTGAACATTAATTTCGAATGCCAATCGAGAACCTCCGTATTGCAATTGCAAATCAAGAATTTGCTTTAAACCATCGGGTCCGTAAATATCAATTGATTTTTTCCTGCCAAGTAGATGCATGGAACTCAATAAACCTACCAATCCAAAGTAATGGTCTCCATGAAGATGCGAAATTAAGATATGTTCTACCTTTTGAAATTTGACTCCGTATTTACGAAATTGAACTTGGGTG
>JAJRQP010000136.1 GCA_024280195.1 Bacteroidota bacterium
ATATTAGAACAGCCATTGCCATTTGTTCCAACCACCGTATAAACAGTGGAGCCAACAGGAGGAACAAAGGAAACATTATTAATTGCTCCATTGTTCCAAGTGTAAGAACTTGCACCATTTGCGGACAATGTAACTGAATTGCCTTCACAAACTGTCACATCAGGACCTGCAACAACTATTGGAGAAGGATTAACAAGCACGTTAATTGTCATAGAATCTGTACATCCGTCTGCAGACTGAACAAATAGTTGAGTTGTAAAATTACCTGCAATAGAATAAAGATGACTTGGAGAAAGGTACGTTCCTGTCGTATTAGAAACCCCTGATATTACACCAGAAGAAATAGGTGTCACAATTCCGTCACCAAAATCCCATCGATACCCCGTTATCACACCTGGAGACGGAATGGTTGATAAGTCCGTAAAATGAACACTATCATTCTGACAAATAATTAAGGTATTGGTTGAATAATTGGCAATTGGTTTTGGATATTCTGTAATGGTAATGTCAAGCGTAATTGAACAACCTCCACCAGCAAAAGGTGTAAGAACGCAAGAGTATGTCCCGCCAGAATAAACTGTCGTGCTTTGTGTCGTTGCTCCGTTGCTCCATAAATATGAAGACGCACCTGATGGAGCCGTCAAAATTGCAGAGTCGCCTTGACAGATTGTACTTGAAGAAGTAATTATTTGACTGTTTCCGCAACTTGCATCAATGTAGGCATAACCAAAATGACCTGTTAAAGAACAATCTCCAGAGGTAAATTCTACCGTTACATTTTGACCAATGTAAGCACTTAAATTCGCAAAAACAGTTGTCCAATCTCTGTACAAAACAGTTGAACCTCCCCAGGTTGTTGATTGGTATCCTGATGCATTTGAAGCATCTGCAATAACTGTATATTCTCCACAAGGAACACTGTTTCCAAGAGAATCAAAAACACGAACAGTAAAATACGGCAACTGATTTAAAGCGTGACCAACAGGTGACTGGAAAATAACTGCGTAACTATAGGTGAACATATAATTAGTAGGATCAACCAAAAAAGTTTGTTTCATCCGCGCTGCTCTAGCGCCAACACCTGTCCCATTTCCTAAACGAGCTGAGAAGTTTCCACTGATTGGATTCACCCTAGAAATTCCAGTAACAGGATCAAGTCCTCCTCCAAAAATTGAATGGTAAGGACCAGGACCAACCGGAAACTCACCCACAAAAGAAAAAGGAACAGAACCATCAACATTTCCTCTCGTTAAAGTCCACCCAGAAAGGTCACCTTGTTCAAAATCCATATTCACACAAGGTCCATTCAGCATTTTAGTTGTAGGATAATTAGGTTGACTCGGAAGTTTTGAAACGGAATCTACTTCTTCTCTAGTTTCAGATAGTAACATTTCATATTCTAACTGAAAATCAATTTCGCTGATGTGCTCATGGTTTATTTGTCTATTTTCAATGCTATTATGAAACGTTTGATACCTTTCATCGACTAAATCGATTGCTCGTTGATTGCCTAAGTAATTTTTTGGCAATTTTAAATCAATTTCAAATTGAAACAACGGTATTGATTCAAATAATTTTTCTGTTTCATGATGATCATGTTGACCCAATAAACTAAAAGTTAAAAAACAGAAAAATAGACTGATTGTAGTAGACGTTTTCATAGTTATGCATTTTGGGATTCACTTATAAAACGTTTTAGCAAAGACCTGGTTGCTTGCCTATCATTTCAAGTTTACAATGCATGCATAATACTTTTACCGAAGAAATTTCTTGTTTTAGCGAAGTTAAAGAGTAATTTAACATCTAATTTTCAGTAATTCAAACGCCTTAAATAAATAAATCAACTGAGTAGAATGATTGCTTGAGTTATCATACTCAAGCTAGAAATGAATATTTATTTTAAACTTTTATCCTATAAACTCATTTAAAAGCACTTTTTCTACATTTCAATCAACAAAAATCCCTATTTATTCATAAAATACCCTCTAATCATACAGAAGGTTTACATTTTTCTCTTAGATGCAAAGAATATTCATAATTTCGCAAAAAAAATAAGAGATGAGCGAACAGAGAACAGAATTAGACAATTTAGGAGAATTTGGACTGATTGACCACTTGACAAAAAAATTTGAATCTGTTCAGAAAACAACCGAATTCGCTATTGGTGATGACGCTGCTGTTCTGAAGATTAATGATAAAGAATCGCAGCTTATCTCAACTGACATGTTGATTGAAGGTGTGCATTTTAATTTAATGTACATGCCATTAAAACACCTCGGTTATAAAGCCGTTGCTGTCAACGTATCTGATATTTGTGCAATGAATGGTGTTGCAGAACAAATCACCGTATCAATTGCTGTTTCCAATCGTTTCCCTGTTGAAGCACTAGAAGAATTATATGATGGTATTCATACAGCGTGTAAGTTCTACAACGTAGATTTAATTGGAGGTGATACATCCTCTTCTCTTTCAGGCTTAACAATAAGTATTACAGCAATTGGAAGAGCTAAAAAAGAAGATATAGCTTACCGTTCTGGTGCTCAAGAACATGATTTATTAGTTGTTACCGGTGATCTAGGAGCAGCTTATGTTGGTCTTCAAGTTCTAGAGCGAGAGAAAGAAGTATATAATGCAAACCCTGCAATCCAGCCCGACCTAGACGGCCATGATTACATCATTGAACGACAATTAAAACCAGAAGCAAGAGTAGATGTCATTAAATTTTTAAAAGAATTAAATGTTAAACCAACTTCTATGATCGACATTTCGGACGGTTTGGCTTCGGAGGTGTTACACATTTGCAAGTCGAGTAAAGTTGGTTGTCATGTTTACGATGAGAAATTACCAATTGATACAAAGACCTCAATGACTGCTATTGAGTTTAATTTAGACCCTCATACATGCGCAATGAATGGTGGAGAAGACTATGAATTGCTTTTTACCGTTTCTCAAAAAGATTACGATAAGATAAAGGGAAATCCTCACATGACGGTTATTGGTCACATTACAGATGAGAAAGACGGACGTTATTACATCGACAAAAATGGATCTGCAATTGAATTAACAGCTCAAGGCTGGACTCATTTTAAGGATTAAGATGCTTTTCTCAAGGAAGCATTGTATTTCTCTCGAACCACAAGGTTAAACGCCTTATTTTTCAACTTTGCGACTGCCCAAGATTTAAAATCAAAGTAATCTAATGCTACGCTCTCGAAGGTATTGTCGGAAATACCATCCAATTGCTTATTGAGTTTTTCCCAAATCAATTCTTTATCAAAATGATTATCGCACTTAATGAGTTGATTGATAAACTGCAGAAATATCGTTTCAAACCCATATAGTCTATTTCTTGACTTAAAAAATCGTGTTGTGTTTTTAAGTGAATAAGGCAATAGTTTGTCATTTTTTAATTCTATATGAATCAATAAATCTAGAAGCTGTGTATAACCAACAATGTCCTCCGTTTTATCCAAACTTGTATCGTTCAAAATAGCATTCACCCATTTTAAAGCAGCGTTGCAATCATTCTTACCCAAATAAACAACGGCTATTTTAAAAGATAAAAATGCTTTTCTAATTGGGGTTATTTTACCTTCAAACTCGCGTAGTTTCCCTTCTATTGATTGCGCAACAGCATGAGCTTTTTCAAAATCTCCTTTCTCTAGGTATATGTTCAACTCAATACTCGAAACACTTGAAAACAGCTTAATTTCTATATCTTCATTTTCCTTACTATTCTTAGAAATGTCTTTCATTTTAGACAGAAAATCAACTTGTTTTTTATGATGACCCAATCGATTGCAGATATAAATTGCGTTAGAAAAAACCGAAACTTCCCTATTTACACCAATCACATTGTGTTGATCCTTTTCAAAAATTTTCATATTCTCTTCAAGGTTTATTAAAGAATTTTCCAATTGTCCAATGGCATAATAATAAGCACCCCGAATATGATAAATTAAATAGTTATTCTCAATAGAATTTGAAGGCTGTAATTCTTCATCAAGCACTTTTTTACATATCATTGTGTACTCTTCCACATCATTTTCTGTTCGCGAAATTCCTTTTTTTGAAAGTTTTAAAAAGAGTCTGCTCTTAATCGACCAAAGTTCATTGTTCAAAATCACTTCACTATTATTCGAGTCATCTTTTTTATACTGCTCACTGATGCATTCATCAGTTAACTGTAAATAACCTTTCGTTTCGATTAATCTCTTTTTCTTTTGAGAAAGAATTTGCAGAATTTCCAGCTTTTCATGTTTGATGGCTAATTTCTCAGCACTTCGGAGAATCCTTGAGCTTTGATCATATAAGGATTTATTATATAAAAGATCTATTGAATGAAGCATCTTATATAATTGTGCCTCTTTAGAATTTGAAACATGAAACGCATCTAAAGCTGACAAAATGTGGTCGTACAGTCTTTTTTTTGTGATAGAAAAACGATTCAATAAAGCTTCCCCTTCGAATAGAATGAACAATTCCTCCTCATCGTATTCGTCTTGCTTTTCTATCGCGTCAAAGAGTTTAATGTAATTATTCTCTCCACCAATGGAATGCCTAGAGGATAGTAATTTAAAATACCTTTTCTCTGACTTAGTCATTGATTGTATTAAATCAAAAAGTGCTTCGTTTACCTTGTTAGACATGTATGATTATTTCATTGTTCAATTCAATGAAGCTAATATAAATAAAGACTTTGGGATATTTAAAATAATAATTTGAACTGTATCTTTTATTTACTGATTGGAAACAGAAAAGGCTCGTTTAAAAACGAGCCTTTTCTTTATATAAAAATTTATTTATTTTCTCTTTTTTCCTTCTTTCCCATCAGGATCATTGTTTGGATCAGTAATATCACCATCTAATGTTTCTTCGTTTTCATTGTTAGGGTCAACAATGTCAGGATTAGTTGAAGAATCATCATGGTTTTCTAATCCTTTTTCAAGATTCCAAGTAGGAATTTCAGTATTTACATCACCAACAGGAACAATTGTTTCTTTTTGACAAGAAGCAAAAATTAATCCTATGCAGATAATTGATATGTAAACTATTTTATTCATTCCTAACAAATATACATCATTTGATCTAATCTACCAAATTCTCTCGTGGTATTTTGATTAAAACCCTCGTTCCATTGATTGAACCGTTAGAATCTACTATTTCATTGGGGCCAACTAGTGATATATTGTTTTCTGAAATTTTTTGAATTAATTCTATTCTTTTAGAAGTTATCTCCATTCCTTGTGACTTATGGTCACCTGCCATTTGCTTCTTTTGAGACATACTTCTATCGATACCTATCCCGTTATCTACAATTAAAATTTCGATATAATCATCAACCGAGCGAATATCCACTTTAATGTGTCCCTTTTTACTTTCATTCGGAAGAATACCATGCATGATACTATTCTCAATAAAAGGTTGCATAAGCATAGCAGGAATAAATTCAGATTCAACATCTACATCTGTAATGACAAATTCATAATCAAAACGATCTTTAAAACGCATAGACTCAAGCGATAAGTACAATTTTATTCTTTCCAACTCATCCTCTAATGAGATAATGTTCCCTGGACTTGTTGCAGAATCTAAATTCTTTCTAATTAATTTAGCAAAGGAAGTCAAGTATTTGTTTGCAGAAAATTTATCTTGCGTATTAATGAAATATTGAATTGAATTAAGAGAATTGAAAATAAAATGTCGATTCATGCTCGCGTTCATTGACTGTTGCTCCAGAATTAATAATCGTGACTTATACCTCAATTTATCTTGCTCATTAGATGCTGCAATTCTCTTAATTCTGTTACGAAAAACTGCATAGGCTACACTTGTTATTAGCAAAGCAATGAGCAAATAAAACCACCAACTATTATAAAACGCTACGTTGATGATAAACGGCATTCTTATCTCATTTGAAAAGCCTCCTTCCATATCTACTGATCTTAGATGCAGAATGTATTCTCCTGCAGGTAAACTTGAGAATGAAACTGTTGAATTACTAGATGGAGTCGACCATGACTCTCTTAACCCTTCTAGCCAAAACTGAAATGATATTCCTTTATAATTTGCCAGAGAGATTCCATCTACTTCAAAAGTTAGGTTGTTTTTTTGGAAAGGTAATTCCAAGTTTAATGGAAAACCGTATTCATCTAATTTGTCAGAATATTTTGAGTGCTCAAATTTTTCATAGTTAATTAATATGGAAGTTAAATTGATTTTAGGTGGTGATTTTGAACTAACATCACTTTCAGGGTGATAACAAACGAGTCCGGAAGCAGTGCCAAACCAAAAAGATTCTTCCGCATCAAAAAAGCCAGAATTTAGATTTGTTTCCAAATCTAAAACACCATCTTCAATTCCAAATCGCTTTATTTTTGGTTGTTGTTTATCTAAATCGGAAATAATAAATAAGCCGTTGTTTGTTCCAACGAACAATTGATCCTTCCTGTAATTTAAAAAGTTGATGTAATTAGAGGCAGGATCATCCAGCAATTTTAATTGTTTTATTTCTCCATCAATTAACTTATACAAGCCTTCTTCTCCGCCAAACCAAACCACTCCATTATCATCTTTTTCTATGTTAAATACCGTTTGATCAAAATCATTTACATTTTCAAACGTTTCATTTTGATACAAAAACAATCCTAGGTTAGAAACGCAATATAACTTCCCGTTTA
>JAJRQP010000137.1 GCA_024280195.1 Bacteroidota bacterium
AGATACGATGCAATGGATTGGGATCCGCCATCAATGAAGCGTAAAGTATTGCGTGGAGGTTCTTGGAAAGACATCGGATATTATTTAAGAAATGGAACTCGTACATTCGAGTATCAAGATACTGCCAAGTCATACGTTGGTTATAGAAACGTAATGACACACCTTGGACGTGGAGGAAGAGACTTCACAAAAGAGGGTGGCGAAGAAATTCGAAGTGATATTCAATTAAGATAATCATAAGAATAACAACAAACAGTAGTAATATTTATTTAAACCAAAAAAACTAGAAAATTATGAAACCAGGAAGTAAAGCATGGAAAAATTTTATGGCTAAATTGTACGGTATCGGTGCAGCAGTCGTTATTATGGGAGCCTTATTTAAAATTATGCACTGGCCAGGAGCCGGACCAATGCTTGTAGTAGGTTTATCAACAGAAGCAGTAATCTTTATTTTCTCGGCATTCGAACCTATTCACGAAGATCCAAATTGGGAATTAGTTTACCCAGAATTGGCATTAGGTCATTCTGATGAATTAGATCATGATGCATTATCTGCAAGCTCAAGAGGTGGTAAAGGAACTGGTATCACTGACCAATTAGACAAAATGCTAGAAGAAGCAAAAATTGATGGAGAATTATTAACACGCTTAGGTGACGGAATGAGAACTTTAGGTGATAATGCCGCTCAATTAAAAGGTATTACAACTGCTGCTGCTGCAACTGATTCTTACGTTGATAGCTTACAAGCTGCATCTGATAAAGTATCTAAGTTATCTGATTCTTATGAGAAAGCTTCTATGGCTATTTCAGGAATGACTTCTTCTACTGAAGAGGGAGCATCATTCGGAGAGCAAATGAGTAAAGTTTCTAAGAACTTATCTGCATTGAACAATGTTTATGAGTTACAATTGAAAGGATCTTCTGCGCATTTAGAAGCAACTGAGAAATTCCAAGGTCAAGTGACTGATATGATGAAAAATCTTTCTGATTCTGTTGAAGATACACGTCTTTACAAAGAGAACATGTCTATGTTGTCTAAGAATTTAACTGACTTAAACTCAGTTTACGGAAACATGTTAAAAGCGATGACAATTTCTAAGTAAGAAGCAATTCTTATAAAGAAAATTGAAATTAATTATTTATTAACTAAATTAATAATATAAATCATGTCAGGAGGAAAAGAAACCCCAAGACAGAAGATGATCGGTATGATGTACTTAGTACTGACCGCACTTTTGGCCTTGAACGTATCTAAATCTATCCTTGATGCATTCGTTGCAATTGAGGAGAATACACAGAAAGCAAACATCGTTCAGTACGACAGAGGAACTGGATTTATGTCAGATGTTGCTTCAGAAAAAGGATCGACTAAAAATGATGCTGAAAATAAAGCAAAGCTTGAAAAGCTTGATTATGTTTTGAATCAAATGGATCTTATTGATAAAGAAGCTGCAAAAATGATTCAATCAATCGATAAGATTAAGTTGGACATCATGGAGAAAAGTGGAGAAAACATCACTGTTAAAGACAAGGATGAAGAATTCATTGTTTGGACGAAAACAGATTCTAAACAAGGAGCTTTACCACAAAGAATGCATTTGATGGCTGTTCAAGCAAAGGATCAATACGATGTTCCTATGCACGAAATCATTGGCGATGATATAAAGAATCCAACTGGAGCAGGTAAAAAACTTTGGGATGATTTTAATAACTATCGTAACAAGGTTGTTGAATTAACCGGTTCTTACGAATGGGGAGGAAAACAATTTACCGTGAAACCTAAGAACATTGCTGAATTTAAAGATAATGCAGATTTATCAAAGCAAGTTGCTAAAATGATTGATGCTTCTAAGGGTAACCTTAAAGAAGATAGACAAGTTTTAATTGACTTATACATGGGGATGACTAAGCTTGAGAAAGGTGAGGTGCATGGTGTTAAAGGTGTACACTGGATTGGTGCTACATTTGATCACTCTCCTCTTGTAGCCGCTGTTGCTTCTTTGTCTTCAATGCAACAAGATGTTTTAGCTGCAAGAGCTTTGGCTTTAGCACATTGGAAATCTAAAGTTTCAACTGGAGAATATAGTTTCAACAAGATTATGCCTTTGGCTTATGGTCCTATGGTTGCCAATTCTGGTGATGATATTGAACTACAAGTTATGATGGCTGCATTTGATTCTGACAACCAACCTAAAGTTACCGTAGAAGGTTACGAAGGCGCGACTGTCGAATATCCAGGAAACGGTCAAGGTCTTGTTAAATTGAAAGCGGGTGGAGGTACAATGTCTTTATCAGGTACCGTATCTATTAAAAACAAATCAGGTGTTGCAAAAACAGAAAAATGGGAGCATGAAATTATTATCATGAAGCCTTCTGGTGCAATTGAATTACCTGAAATGAACATGCTTTACAGAGGTTACGCTAACAAAGTGGAAGCAACGGCTTCTGGTTACGATCAAACTCGTTTGAGTGCTTCAGGAGCTAGTTTAACTAAATCTGTAACTGGATGGATTGCAAAACCAACAGGGAGAGGTAGAGAAGCTTATTTAACTGTATCAGGTGTAAACACTGCAACGGGTAAATCAGTTTCATTGAAGAAAGTGAAGTATAGAGTTTCTGCACTTCCACCACCAGAATTATATTGGGGTGGTGCTGCTTCAGGAACGAAAGCAAATAAGAGAAGTACAAAATTGTTTGCAAAGTACCCACCATCTATTCCATTAAACGCAACATTTAAAGTTGTTTCATGGGAATGTACTATTCCGGGAGCCCCTGGTAGACCACCAACAGGGTCAGGTAGTAACATTTCTAGTGCAACTTCGTTAATAATGCAGGCGAGACCTGGAATGACAGTAAGTTTTATTGCTACGGTAATTGGTCCAGACGGTATTCGTAGAAAGAAAGCAGGTGCTTTCAAAATTTAAAATTTAAGGATTATGAGAAGTTTAATTTATTCAATATTTACAGTAGCGATCTTCGGATCGTCAACAGTAATAGCTCAACCAGAAGGTATCAATGGTGGACCTGTTAATGTTCCTACAGAAGGAATTATTGACGGTGTGTTCATTCAAGAACACATTCCTACCAAAAGAATGATTCCTTATGAGCACGTGAGAGAGGCAGATGCAATTTGGAGTAGAAGAACGTTTGAATACATTGACTTGCGTGAAAAAATCAATCATTCACTTTATTATCCGCTAGATGAAATAACTCCGGCTGGGGATTGGGTGAAAAATGCAACAAGATGGAGTCTTTGGACGGTTATCAGGCAGCATATTATGAATGGTGATTTACGTGTGTTCTCTCCTTATAATCCAATTAATGTGTTTGGTGAGTGGGATGGTTATCAGCTAAAGTACCCAGTTGATCCGGAACCAGGATTGAATTACTATACAGATTCAAATTACCGTGAGGAGATGGTATATTTCCTTGGGTCATTAGGTCCTCAAAGTGATATTGCAGAAGTAGATGATGATGGTTACGAAATTATAATCACAATGCCAGATGGCTCTACTTCTTTTAAATATCCTGCGCCAGATACAATTTGGTACACATCAAAAGACATTGTTCAATACAGAATCAAAGAAGATTGGTTCTTTGATAAAGAAAGATCAGTATTAGATGTTCGTATTTTAGCATTAGCACCAGTTGTGTATAAAATGGATGAAGATGCAGCAGGAAATAAAGCAATTTCTGGAATGAAAGAATTATTCTGGTTATACTTCCCACATTGTCGTTTTGTATTCAATAACTATTTTGTTTACAATCCTTCAAATGATGCACAATGGATGTCATTCGATGATTTATTCTGGAAACGTAGATTCAACTCTATTATTTACAAAGAGAGTAACGTTTACGATAGAAAGATTGAAACATACCAAGCGGGAGCAGATGCTTTATTCGAATCCCAAGCAATTAGAAACGAAATTAGAAATATCGAACACGATGTTTGGTCATTCTAAATAGAATTATAGTTCTAAAAAAAAGCTCTTCGCAGAAATGTGAGGAGCTTTTTTTTTACAGCATTTGAGTGATGAGTGATGATTGATGAGTGTTAGAGTGATGAGTGTTAGATTACTCAATAACCTCAGTCTTTCTATTTTTCTTCTCGATAAATATTTTTTTTACCATCTAAATTACCTACTTCAACCACTCCCCCCCCCACACCCTAACAGGAACCTACTTCATTCACTTCACACTTCATTCACTTCACACTTCACACTCCACACCCTAACAGGAACCTACTTCATTCACTTCACACTTCACACTTCAACTCCTCACTCCTCACTCCACACTCCACACCCTAACAGGAACCTACTTCATTCACTCCACACTCCACACCCTAACAGGAACCTACTTCAAAAAGTTACTTTCCACAAAAACTGCATTCTCCTTTCACAAACCAATTAAAAAATAAATTATGGCAGGAGGAAAAGAAACACCCAGACAAAAAATGATAGGTATGATGTACTTAGTATTGACAGCATTACTTGCTCTCAACGTATCAAAATCTATTTTAGATGCATTTGTTGCGATTGAAGAGAATATGCAAACATCTAATTTGAATGAATTGTATCGTGGCGATGAAAAGAAATCGGAAGTGATGGAAGTATCAACCGATAAATCAAATCAACAACGAGCAGCAAAGGCAAAATTGCTATTCCAAGCTATTGAGCAGATTGATAAAATGACAGCTAGCCGAATAAATTCCATTGATGAGCTAAAAATGAAGATTCTTTCTGAAATTGGAGAAGATGTGCAATCAATCGGCCAATCAAATTCTATTATTGTTGACTTAATGAAGAATAACGAAGTGCAACCTATTAGAATGAATCTTGAATTTGTAAATAGCAAAGATAATTACGATGTACCCATGCGTGTTGTTCTCGGTGTAGAAACCGATATTAAAAAACCGTTAGGTAAAGGACTTGAACTTTGGAAGTCCCTCAATGATTATCGAATAGAGTTGATAAAAAAAATAGCAGAAAGTCAAGTTGAATTTGATGCTGTCAATAAAGCTCAATATGCTACACAGTACGTTTTTCAACCTAAGCATCACAATGAATTTAAAAATTATGATGAGCTAAAAGTATTGATTAAAAAAGACATTGATGCAGGGAAAGTACACGAAGACGATGTGGAAACTATCATTGAAGTGTATAGCCTATTATCTAAAAAAGAATTCTCTACCGTTCATGGAGTAGAAAATGTACATTGGCTAGGCAAAACCTTCGATCATTCTCCATCTGTAGCTGCGATAGCCTCTTTAACTTCTATGCAAAATGACATTCTTGCAGCTCGTTCTCAAGCAATAGCATTGATTAGAAGTCGAGTAACAGGAGGTGAATATTCTTTCAATAAAGTAATGCCCCTTGCTTACGGACCTATCGTTGCAAATACGGGAGATGAAATTGAACTCAAAGTAATGATGGCTGCTTTTGATAGTGAAAAACAACCTAGAGTAACGATTAATGATAATGAAAACGCAAATGTTTCAGTAAAAGATGGCTTAGGTACGATAAAATTAAAAGCAGGTGGTTCTACTATGTCATTGTCCGGTACAGTTTCTGTGCAAAAGAAAAATGGACAATGGAAAGAAGAAAAATGGGCACATGAAGTGATAATAATGAAGCCATCAGGTTCTATTGAGTTGCCAGAAATGAATGTACTGTACAGAGGTTATGAAAATAAAGTACAAGCAACAGCATCCGGTTTTGATAAAACAAGTTTGTCTGGTAGTGGGCTTTCTATCGTTAGAAACGGAGATGGATGGACGGTTAAACCAAATGGACGTTCAAGGACAGCTTCTTTACAAGTCGTTGGGATTAATTCTGCAACTGGAGAAAGAAAAGTGTTGAAGACAATTAATTTTGCAGTGAGAAATTTACCTCAACCTGAACTTTTTTGGGGAGGTGTGAATGAAAACGGTCATCCTTCCTTGTCAAGCTCTAATTTATTTGCAAAATTTCGACCGGAAGTTACTTTAAATGCAAAATTTAAAGTCATTTCATGGCAATGTTCTGTAGGAAATGCTCCAGGAAGAGCGCCAAGAGGAACGGGAAATAGTTTTGCAAGTGCAATGCCTCTAATCAGACAGGCTCCACGAGGAACAACTGTTAGTTTTAGAACGATGGTCAGATATCCAGACGGTACAACTGGAAGAGTTAATGCTGTTTTCAAACTCTAAAAGGATTTTTAATTCTTAATTTTTAATTCTTCATTAATAATTGAATACCTTTGCCGAATGATTAATTTAGAACAACTCGGTGTGCACCTTCCGCAAGGTTATCTTTTCAAAGATATTAGCTTGCAAATTAATAAAGGTGATAAAATTGGATTAGTAGGGAAGAATGGTGCAGGAAAATCGACTTTGTTAAAGTTAATTGCTAGAGTAGATAGCCCATCTGAAGGGAAAATTCACCAACCTTCTGGAACAACTATCGGCTATCTTTCTCAAGATATTAAAATTGATACAGAGCAATCAGTTTTTGAATTCTTGAATACTTCCAATCAATTACTGACGAAGATTAATCATCGTTTGGAAGAAATTAATGTGGAATTAGTGGAAAGAACGGACTATGAATCGGATAGTTATTTAACAATGCTCGATGAGTTAGCAGAACTAAATCACGAGTTTACCGTTCATGAAGGTTTCTTGTGGGAAGAAAAAATTACCAACACATTGAAAGGTCTGGGGTTTAATGATAAAGAACTTCACATGAGCTTGCAAACATTTTCTGGAGGTTGGAAAATGCGTGCAGAATTAGCGAGGATTTTGGTCAACAACCCAGACATTGTATTGCTTGATGAACCTACCAATCACCTAGATATTATTTCGATTAGTTGGCTGGAGAATTATTTAAAAACGTTTGAAGGAGCAGTCGTTGTGATTTCTCACGACAGGTTATTTTTGGATAACGTCACGACAAGAACTTTAGAGATTTCTCAAAAGAAGATACTTGATTTTCCATATTCTTATTCTAAATACAAAGAAGCTAGAGCAGAGGAGATGGAAAGATTAGCTGGTGCTGCAAAGCAACAAGTTAAAGATATTAAGCATACTGAAGAATTGATTAATAAGTTCCGTGCAAAGAAAAATAAAGCTGCTTTTGCTCAGTCGTTAATTAAGAAATTAGAGAAAACGGAAAGAATTGAAGTAGAAAATGATTCTGTCGTTGGAATGAAAATAAGCTTCCCTTTAAGTGTTCAACCAGGTAAATGGGTTTTGGACATGAAGGATATGGGAAAGACTTACGGAGATAAAATGCTTTTTAAAGGAGTCAATTTGACCGTTGGTAGAGGAGAGAAAATCGCGCTTCTTGGAGCCAATGGAACGGGTAAATCAACTTTATTGAAGCGTATAATGAATAAAATCGAAGGTGAAGGTACGGTCGAATATGGACATAATGCGAATATCACTTATTTTGCGCAAGATCAAGCGGAAGACCTTGATGTGACAAAGACGGTTTATGATACGGTTGATGATATTGCCAAAGGAGATTTAAGAAAAGATTTAAGAAAAATATTAGGAGCTTTCTTATTCCGTGGAGAGGACGTAGATAAGAAAGTTGCAGTTTTATCTGGTGGAGAAAGAACTCGTTTGGCGTTATGTCAATTATTATTAAGTCCATCTAATTTCTTAATTCTCGATGAGCCAACGAACCATCTTGATATTCAAAGTAAAGAGGTTTTAAAAAGTGCATTGAAGAATTACGAAGGAACTTTTATTGTTGTTTCTCACGATAGAGAATTTTTAGAAGGTTTAACCAATAGAATTTGGGACATTGAGAATCAACAGTTGAAAATTCATCATTTTGGTGTCAAAGATTTCTTGAAAAGAAAAATGGCGTTATTGCAACCTACAACTACTAAGAAAGTAAAGTTAGAAGCACCAAAAAAAGAGGCCCCCGCTAAAGATGTTTCGGAGAATCAATTATCCTACAACGAGAAAAAAGAGTTGAAACGCCAGAAAAATAAATGGCGAAATCAAATTAATTCTTCAGAGAAAAAGATTGAGGAATTGGAAAATAAAATTGCTGAAATGGATGTAGTAATGGCAACTTTAGATTATTCCAACGAAGCAAAAGCATCGAAAGTATTGAAAGAATACGAAGAGTTGAAAAACAACCTCGATGAGCAAATGAGCTTGTGGGAAGAAGCAACAGAAGGATTAGAGGACTAGAATTGGTCGTTCCTCCATTTTAGACTTGATTTTGCTTCAAGGAAGATATTAATAGTTACGAAAATCTAGTCTAAGAGCACAGCGTATCTAAAGGAAGATTGCTTCCGTATCTAAAAGTTCGCTTGAGAACGAGTCTAGAAATAATTCGTCTGCGAATTATTTTCTCTCAATTATTTCCTCTTATGCCTCGCAATTCTTTTATTCCTTCGTTTATTTTTCTTAATGGATTTCCTCGCCTCTTTTGATTGTGCGTTCCAATATATTTTATAAGCTTTCTTCTTTGCTTTCTTTGCTTCTCGGTTAGATTTTTTAGCCTTTTTTGCCATCTGTTTCTCAGCTTCTGCAACCGAATCTGGGTTTTTATCAGGACGTTTGCTTCCGCAACTTGAGAGAATCAAGATGAACAACAATAAAAATATAGGAATAATCGTTTTAAACTTCATAACTTTGCTTATCTTATAAACGCAATGAAAGTACAATTTATTTTTCTTCTCTTGGTCGGATTACTTTTTTCTTGTAAAAAGAATAAAACAAATCCAGTTCCAAATGTCCCCTTTGATGTTACAATCAACATCACTTTACCTAGTTATTCTAACTTAATTGGTGTCAGTGGTTGGGCGTATGTGAATGCAGGTTCTAAAGGAGTTATCGTTTATAGAAGAGGCATAGATGAGTTCATTGCATTTGATAGACATTCTCCAGCAGATGTCAATGGAGATTGCGCTTCACCTTTATATCCTGATACAGATAATTATTTGCAATTAAACGATGATTGTAACAATGCAACCTTCTCTTTATACGATGGTTCGCCAATTTCTGGCTCGGATTATGGACTGAGACAATACCAAACTGCATGGAATGGTAGTGAATCGCTTCGTATTTTTAATTGATTGATTACCTTTGCACCATTAAATTAAGAGAATGCAAGACGTTAAAGTTACTATCATAGATAGAGAAGGAGTTGATCATGTGCTAGAGGCACCAACCGATATGAGCATGAATATCATGGAGCTGTGTAAAGCTTATGAACTTCCTGTCCTGGGTGAATGTGGAGGGATGGCTATGTGCGCAACTTGTCAATGTTACTTAGAGTCTGATACTGATCTTCCTGAACAAAGTGATGATGAACTAGATATGCTAGACCAAGCGTTTCATGTGGAAGATAACAGCCGTCTAGGTTGTCAAATTCAAATTACCGATGACATTGATGGAATTGTATTGCGTTTAGCTCCGGAGTAAGGATTCAATGTTTTAATGATTCAATGGATACCC
>JAJRQP010000138.1 GCA_024280195.1 Bacteroidota bacterium
CCTCTAACTTGCATTGAATCACTTGGACTTTGGCAGTTAATGTTTTGAGTATGGGTATTAAGTTTCCCAAAAGGCAACGCATGATAATCCACATTTATTCGTTTTCCTATTTTTACTCCTAAATCTTGTGTGTTATACCCCGATTCTGTTACCCAACCAAGTTGGTGAAAAGAAGCAGGTGTTCTAACTGCAACCGTATATGAATTCGTTCCTCCCAGATGGTTAATCTCAAACCGTCCGTTTTCGTCCGTATAAACACTTTTTACACTTTTAAAACCAGAACTCAGAGAAAAAGTTTCAGAAGTTTTTAGTAAATCAACCTCTATGTCGGGTATTCCTTTGTTGGTGACCGGGTTAATGACCCTCCCTGAAACAAAAATGTTTTTCCCGAATTTGGTACAGGAAGATAGTAGGAGTACTGCAAACGAGAATATGACTGTTAATTTCATGGAATACTAATTTTTTGTTGTTTCAGAACACCATCGCTGTACAGGTGCAAAATATAGAAACCTTTTGTCAAACAATTTTTACATTCATACCGTGCACGACCTATTTGTTCCTGTTTTAAGACCAATTTACCATTAAAATCATAGATTTCAAAATAATCAATGGGAACATTTTGCATATTGGCTATGGTAAAAGAACCATCAGAAGGGTTGGGAAAGATTCTTATTTCAGATTTTTTGATGTATTCTTCTTTGTTTAAATCTATTTTTTCCACCTCATTTTTTTCAGTTGCGGATGTGTTGGAATTGTTTTGTAGAATTTTAGCACCACCTGGGCAGGGTCGATACTCAATGGTCAAGGTTGCTCGACACCCTTCTAGCATTGTAGTTCCAACAAACAAATCGATGGATTGTCCTGCTTTTAATCTAAATTTCATGGTTAGGTTTTTAAATTCTTTGTGAAGTTCAAAAAAAAACCAAAAAACAAAGCTTTTTGCCAAAAATGTTTCAAAATTGAGCGAAAACATACTGTTTTTGAAATGAAAAGAAAGTTTTTTAATGTAGTTTGGAGTATTCGATTCGCTATCGCTGATTGAGTATCCGACAGATCATACTTCGGAGAAAGAATCTCAACTTTATCATTCTACATTTAATGTTCAAGATTTTACATTAAACGAGTCTGCTTTCTAAAAGAACCTATAACCTCACCATCTTCCCACTATACAAAAGATCATTATTTACCTTTACCCAATAAATATAACTTCCCGTTTGCAAATTGAATTTATCAAGCTCAAAGGCATGCGTTCCTTCGTTTAACGTCCCTAAATTTTGCTCATAGACAATCTTTCCTGCGATGTCGTAAACCACAAATTCTACATCTCCCGTTTGAAAAAGTGAAATTCCAAGATTTAAATCTTCCGAGGATGGGTTGGGCCAAACCTTGTGATAAGCAGCATTAAACTCTCCTTCTTCGAGAGCTAAAGAACAAGTTCCTGGAATGTTATTGTCTACCCAAGTCGCACGGTTGGCAATGTAGGTTTTGAGGTAGTCTAGGTCTTCTTGGTAGCTTTGTCCAACAAAGCCATTCCAGTTAACATACTGCCCGATTATCGGCCAACGCTGAAAATTTCTTATTCTGCTTTCTTGAAGATAGTTAGCAAGCGAATCAATAAAATTATGAATGTTGGAAGTTTTTAGAGGTCCTGTTCGCAACTCTTCCCAGCGACATTTCAAACCGTTAGCATAACTAGAAGATTGGAGTAATTTTCCCCACCAAAAAGGAATGGAAGTCGAAAAGTTACACACGTTGTTGAAGTTGTATTGCCAACCTGTTGTTAAGTCTGCATCGCAATAATCGGCATTTCCATAGGAAAGGTTGAAGTCCCACATAGGACCAGCAACGATTTTTGAATTCCAAGAGAAACCATCCTTGTCTTTGTGTAAGAATGAACTGGATCGGTATCCATCAACTGTTCTTCCTAATTCTTGTAGAATAAAGAAGTCGTAAAAAGATTGGGTATTGATGTATTGAGAATAACCGATGTTTGGGTCGTCAAAATTAGGACCGTTTATGATATCTTCAAACTGAACGATTTCATTCTCCATATAGCTTGCTTGAAGAGAATTTAAGTCGTCAAATTCTGGATCGTGAAATTGAAAAACAACCTCATTATCGTAATTTGACAGCCAAGAATAACCAACCTCTCCTGTTAACTTGTCAACCTTGACGATGTATCCACCTGTGAGGGTGTCGTCCCATAAATTAGGGGTTGCTAATTCTGCAATATTGACTCTGTTTACATCTTGTTTAATTCTCTCCATCATGATGTAGGTTCCTCGATGGTCACCATCAATTACCAACTCGCAGAATCGATAATCGGATGCATAATGTCCCATTTTTCTAGCTAAATCAAAAGTCAGGGCATTTCTAACCAATGTTTTATCGGGGTATGGGCCGTTGAGAATCCAATCATTTTCTGGAGGCATCCCTAAAATAGCCACTTGAAGATTGGCTCCTAAAGAATCTTGCGTTTCAAACCCGTATCCTTTTTTTGGATATTGTTGTGAGGTTGAGCCACGGATTTCTATGGCAATTATTCCGTCGTAATTAGTCGGCTGATCGGTGATGTAATTCCTGATGTTGAAGCCGTTGTCAATGATCTTCATATTGCAGATAATTCTCGGGTCATCTTGAATGCTTTGTCCAGAAGGTGTTGTGATGATGACAATTGGCAGGTTGGAGTCGGTCAACGTTTGTGCAAGCGAAAGGCTTGTAAGAGAAATAATAAAAAGAACAAAGATGATTCTCATATCTTAAAACCAATAACTAAAACATCATCAACCTGATCGAGGTTGCCTTTCCAGTCTATAAATGTCTTTTCAATGGTGTTTTTTTGCTCTTCCATTGATTGACTATTGATAGAAACTAAGAGTTCTCTAAATCTTTTTGCCATAAATTTCTTACCTCTTTCTCCTCCAAACTGATCGACAAAACCATCGCTGAAAATGTAGATTGAATCTTCTTTTTGCAGTTGAATATTGTGTCCGTCTAATATTTCTGATTCTATTTTTTTACCTCCTAGAGAAAGTCGGTTGGCTTTGTATTCTAGTAATTCTCCGTTTCTTACAATGTAAAGCGGGCGGTAAGCTCCTGAGTATTGTAATTGTAATGTCTTTTTGTGGAAAGCACAAATTGCTAAGTCCATTCCGTCATTGGAGTCAGAGCTATCTTCTTGTTTGAGTGATTCAACGATTCCATTGTTAATTTTCACTAGGGCCTCTTCTGGAGAGTTGACATCCTCTGAAAGAACATGCTGGTTAATTTGAGAGATACAAATCATTGACATCAATGCCCCAGGGACTCCATGACCAGTGCAATCTGCAGCGATGCAGATAAATACTTCGTCAAAATCATGCAACCAATAAAAGTCACCACTGATAATATCCTTAGGTTGGTACATGCAAAACGCTCCATTTTTAAAGGTATTGTAAAGTGTATCTAAGTCAGGCATTAATGAAGATTGGATTCTCTTAGAGTAATTAATACTGTCGGTGATATCCTTGTTTTTCTTATTAATGATGCTGTTTGCAGCCTTTAAATCTTGTGTTCTATTTTGGACTTCAGCCTCTAGTTCTTGCTTGTCAGTAATTAACTTCTTCGTTCGATAAGAAGTGTATAGATATATTCCAAATACAGTAAGAATACCCATGAGGATTAGAAACCACGTTGTTTTCCAGAATGGAGGTGTAATAGAGAATTTAAATTCTTTGATATCGCTCCAAACACCATCTTCGTTTTGCGCTTTTAGTTTAAAAACGTATTCTCCAGGACTTAAGTTGACAAAAGTTGCCGTTGTTTTGTTGCTTAATGGACTCCATTTTAAGTTGGATGAACCTTCTAGATAGAAAGAATATTTTGTTTTTTCTGGAGCGTAGAAACTCAAACCAATGTAGTTAAAAGTCAGGTGTTTTTCTGTGTATTTTAGAACCAATTCTTGGTCGAATGGCAAAGGTTGGTCATAATTCAAAAGCAATTCTGTAAAATGAATAATGGGTTTATTGAGGTTTATTTTTTCTGCTTTAGGGTTGTATTTTGACACGCCAAAGATAGAAGCTACCCAAACATTATCTCCATCAACAAAAGATGCTTTTTGATTGGATTCGATACCTATATATCCGTTTGATTTATCATATACTTTGACAATGAACGTGTCTTTTTCATAGATCGATTCTAAATCAACCTTATTCAGTCCTTTAGAGGTTCCTAACCAAAGGTTTTTATTGTTGTCAATTTCTAAGAAGAAAGAGCTTGCTGAGGATAATCCGTTAGTAGTGTTGTATCGTTTAAAGGATGTTCCATCAAATTTTGTTAACCCGTCACTATGTGCAATCCATATATTGTTTTTGTAATCAATTTTAACATCTGTACATCGATTGTTAGGCAGACCATTATCTTCATTATAACTTGTTATCTCTTGATCTGTAGAGATTTTGAAAACACCATCATTGGTAGCGAACCAAAAGTTGCCCAACAGGTCTTCTTCCATGGCAAAAATTCGTTTACTTTTTATTTCGTTAAAGATAGAGTAGTGGAAAGAAGAGTCTTTATCAATAAAAACATATAGCCCATTGTCAGAGGTGCAAACCCATGTTCTGTTTTTTGAATCGACATGTATGTCGTAAATTTTTACCCCATCTACTCTGTCAAACTTAGAGTCATCGATGAATTCCCCATCTTTATAGATGTTAATACCGAGCTTTGAGCCAATTAATAATTCATTGTTTATGGAGTAGTTTTCAAAACTGTAAATTCTTTCGTGCTTAAGTCCATCTGGAACGGTTAAATAGTTAATCTGATTGTTTTTTAAGATGGAGATTCCTTTTTTATGCCCTCCAAACCAGTAAGCATTGTTGTGTTTCGTGATGGCAAAAATATAACCATTTGTTACCCCGTCATTAATTGTGTAATTTTCAAAAACAGGTTTTTTCACAAGAAATACTCCTGCATTCTGCGTTCCTATCCATAAGTTGTTTTGTCGATCTTTGTAAAAACACTCTATACCAAGTTGACTATTTGTACCGCTTAAAAAAACTTCCTTGATACTTAGTTGGTTAAATTTGTACAGCCCTTTAGTTGTTCCTATCCAAGTTATACCATCTTCGTCATTGTACAAAGAACGAACAAGTCCGTCAGCAGTATTGAATTTTTTGCTCAAGTTAGTAATCTCCCCATTTTTATAAAGATAAACACCCTTTCTTGAACCAATAATTAACTGGTTCTCTTTATCAAAAAGTAGAGAAAAAGCAGAAATAGATTCGTTGTTGGTATTCAGATAGCTAAGTTCTTCTTTGTCTAAAACGGCAATTCCATAACGCATTCCTCCAAAGTAGATTTTACCATCTTTATCTTCTGCAATTGATCGAACAATGTCTCGTTGGAATTTCTCATGTTTAATGTGGAGGTATTCTGCATTCATACCGTCGTAGGATACAACTCCTGAATCTGTTCCGATATAAATGATACCTCTTGAATCTTGAAAAATGGAATAGACTTTCTTTCCCAGGTCTTTATTTAATTCTTCTAGAGGATCAAACGTTTTCCCATCGTAAAGGGAAACGCCATTGCCATAAGAACCTATCCATATATTACTGTCTTTATCCACCAACATTTTTTGAATATTATTGGATGCTAGACCGTTGTCTACACTATAAGAAGAAAGAGTATTTCCGTCAAATTTACTGATGCCAGAATTATAGGTTCCAAACCAAATATAGCCGTTTTTATCCTGCGCAACCTGTTTGACTTGATTTTGAGCTAACCCGTCTTCTAAAGTATAGTTGGAGGTGCTATAGGTTTGTCCCAAACAGAGCTTGGGAACAAAAAGAATAGCAAGAAAGATTAGCAACAGTATTCTCATAATAGAATACTAATTTACAATAATTATCATTAGTGTCCGATAAAAAATATTGCATTCTTCAGAGTTACAGTCGTAACCTTATAATGCGATGATTGTATCAAATAAACCTTGCTTTTACTTTTTTTGATGAAATGGAGTTCTCTTACTTTTTTTCATTGCCAAAAAAAGTAACAAAAAA
>JAJRQP010000139.1 GCA_024280195.1 Bacteroidota bacterium
GAAAATGATGCAAGAAGGTCATGCTATCGGTAATCACACCATGCGTCATGAGAAAGGAATTTCCACTTCTAAAGCCAATTATCTAGCATCGATAGAAGAAGCAAGTCAATACGTTGATTCTTCTCTTTTCAGACCTCCTTATGGCAGAATGTGGGTCAGAGATTCTCGGGCAATTCGCAAGAATTACAAAATTATAATGTGGTCTTGGTTGTCTTACGATTACGACGCAACTGTTTCTATAGACACAATTTTAGAGAAAGCAAAATCACAAATTAAGGGCGGAGATATCATTGTTCTCCACGACAACCTAAAAGTGAAGGATAGACTCAAAGTATTGCTTCCAGAATTGGTAAAGGTGATTAAAGAAAAAGGGTTGGAGTTTGGGAGAATTGACTCGGATCGATTTTAATTCTTAACGATTTATTTTACCAACCTCTTCAGTCGAACACTCAAAAAACGTTAGTCAAGCACTCGAACAGCGAGTTTACGAACGCATCCTCTTAAAAACAGGCACCGTCGAGCAAGGTTCTCCATACATTACACTCTTCGTAACAGGTTGCAAAAACCGCAACAATTCTACCATTGCAAATTCGGGAGCAGAAATATCTGAGCAACCTTTAATGATTATTCTGGCGTCTTGGTATTTTGAAATATCGTCAGATTGAATGTTCTTACGGATAAGTTCTTTTTCTAAATCGAGTTGACTCCCAATGACATAATTTTCAGTTTCTTCATGCAGTTTAGAACAAATGAGCATGAATGCCCAAGTTGGAACAATTGCATCTTCAGAACAATGAACAAAAACGGCTTTTCCAGTATATTGCTTCCAGTCATGGTCTTTTACCCAAGCTCTAAAATCCTTCTCCTTTAAAACCAATCGTTGCCATAAAATATCAGCAATATCAATGCTCATAATTTCCATTGAAGGTTTATAACTGGCCAAATCAAGAGAAATTAACCCACTTTCTTTTACACGATTCACAATTTCTGTCATATAGTAAAGGTATTAAATATTTGCAGACAGTTTTAATTGTTTAAGCCAATAGATTTTAAATAAATTGATTAGTTGAAAAAGAAAATTGAATAATCCCGATAGGAGAGTTTTGTCAGTGATAGATTGTCATTGTTCGTAATTGCGTTGCGTAGCAAAAGAGCATGAAGAACAAGATGATCAATCGATACGCAGTAATCACCTTCAAAATTCTCTAGATTTTTTTGTTGCTTTTTTCTGCAATGGAAAAAAGTAAAAGAGATTAAACTTAACGTGTAAGAAACAATAACTTTATGCCAATCTGACAGTAATTTTCTAAAGGCATAATAGTTGACAACTAGAATGCAATGCTAAAACACAATCAATTCGGTTCTACATTTGAAGCTGTGCTGTATCCTGTACTTCTTATAATCGTCTTGTGGCTTGTCTTTTGGGCAGATCATCTCTTTCCTGCGATTGACTTCTATAAGTTTGGAGTCAAGCCTGGAGAATTGAGTAGCTTTAGAGGTGTTTTCTTAATGCCTTTGCTTCATTCTAAAACAGAGATTGGTCATATCATTAATAATTCTCCACCGACTTTGATTTTGTTGGGCGCTATTATCTATTATTACCGAGAGATTGCCCTAAAAGTATTCGTGTTCTCTTGGTTGTTATCAGGTCTTGGAGTCTGGTTGTTTGCTGCAAATAATAATTCATTCCACATCGGTATCAGTGGTGTTATTTACGCAATGGCTGCATTCCTATTTGTCTCAGGAGTGTTACGTAAGTATTTGGCACTACAAGGGATTTCTTTGTTTGTTGCGTTTGTTTATGGAAGTATGATTTGGGGAATTTTCCCGGTGAAAGAACACGTTTCTTGGGAGGGACATCTTGCAGGAATGCTCGTAGGAGTTGCTTTGGCGTTTATTTTTCGACATAAAGGTCCGCAAACACCTAAATTCCTATACGAAATTGAAAAAGAAATGGGAATAGAACCTCCAGATTTAGAAGGAGAATGGAAAGAGAAAGTTCGCCTGGAGCAAGAAAGAATTGCGAATTTAGAAAGAGAGAGAGAAGCTGGTAATCAACCAACAAATGAGGTTAAAATTGTTTACGAATACATAGAAAGGAAAATTGGTGATTCAGAAAAACCTAAGGAGTAAAACGAAATTGATCGCAAATTGTTCCTGTATTTTTTGAACTCTCTACGAGTGTTAAATCTCCGAAATCAATGCAAATATATTCTCCAGTTTGCATTAAAATAAGTTCCCCCGTGAAATAGCCGAGTAAATCAGAGATGCCGAAATTGTGTCCAACAATCACTCGGTCAACTTGAGAAGAATCTTTCCACAATTGTCCTAGCATAAGTTCTTTCTCGGCTAAATAGAAGTCTGCCTTGTAGTTAGTTTCTCCAAAGTTTACTACTTTAGAAATGAGTTCCAATGTTTCTCTTGTTCTGTTAGCATCACTACACCATACGGCGCAGTTGTCCACTTTCTTTTTCAGATATTTACCCAGCGCTTCAGCTTGACTTCTTCCTTTTTCAGAAAGAGGTCTGTTAAAATCCAATTCTCCAATAGAATGAGCTGCTTTACCATGTCGAATTAAGTGCAATTTCATTTTATCATTTTTTTCCCAACCATTTCTTTATTTGCAACGTTCTAGTAATACAATACTTATGATTAGAATGTAAAAGTTGTGAGTAAAAAATTAATTTAAATCATTTAATTAGTGTAATTTACGGTAAAATATTGAAAGTAAGACCATTAAAAACTATAATGGACATCACACCTGAAATAATTAAGTCATGCATTAGTGATGATCGCAAGGCAATCAACCTCTTATACGAGTATGGTTTCAGGCTTCTTATGCCCGTATGTTTCCGGTATAATAAAAACGAAGAAGATGCTAGATCAGCATATAATCAGGGTTTTATGAAAATACTGAAAGGTTTACCTAAGTTAGATGAGAATACAAATTTTAATGCTTGGTCACGAAGAATAATGGTCAACACACTCATTGATGAATACCGTAAAAATAAGAAGTACAAAGAGCGTATTCAAAAAAGTGACAGTGATAGCGAGTTAGATTTTTATTCTACAGGAACAAGTAACGAAGCTGAAAGCAATTTGGGTATGGAAAATATTTTATTGCTCATCAAAGAATTGCCAGCAACAACCTCTTGCGTGTTTAATCTATTTGTGATAGATGGATATTCTCATAAAGAGATTGCAGAACAATTGGAAATGTCGGAAGGGACTTCTAAATGGCACCTTTCTACAGCAAGAAAAATGTTAAGAGAAAAATTAGATAGATTGGAGAACCAGCAACAACGAATGGTGATATGAAATGGACAGATAAAGACATAGATAAGTTATTCAAAAGTAAAGCAGAGAATGTTTCTTTTGCTTATAAGAATGACTATTGGAAAGAAATGGAAGCAATGATTCCAGCCAAGAAAAAAGGAGGAGATGCGTTTTGGCTCTTGACTTCATTTTTGTTGATTGGTTTACTGGCAATTACTCCATTTATGGAAGAGAATAAACAAATGGAAAACGGGAATGCAACGACTCAATTATTAGCAGAGAAAGGACATACGACACTTCCTAATTCAACTAGCGAGAATAAAAAATCGATTGCTCAAGAGATCGCGAATGATATTAAGACCAATACTATTGAGAACGAAGAAAGCAAAGGTCAATTAAATGACCGATCACCAAATAATACGAGTGATTATTCTTCTAATCGCAATAGAGGAGCAGTTAATTCTTTAAACAATGCAGTAGCGAA
>JAJRQP010000140.1 GCA_024280195.1 Bacteroidota bacterium
GCGTTCTTGAAAGGGAAGGCAATCGGTTTTATTGATAGTGATAGATGGGAGGGATTAATCGATCATCTATTATTAAATGGGCATTTTAAAAAAGCAATAATTTGTGTGAAAGAGGCATTGTCTCAGTTCTCATTCAATTCACTTTTTAAATTGCGATTGGCGCAAGCATATTCTGCTACAGGAAGACTGAAGGATGCAATTAATATGATATCAGAAATTGAACAACAGGGGGAGTCCTCCTTTGAGATTGTACTAACCAAAGCATCTATTTTTAGTCAATTAAGGGATTCTAAGAATGCAATTCGTTTTTTTAAAGAAGGTTTACAGTTAGCAGAGAATGAAGATAAAGATGAAATTTATTTAGACTTAGCGGTAGAATATCAAAATGACGGGAAGTTTAAGGAAGCCATCAATACTTTAAAAGAAGCCATTAAGGTTAATCCAAATAATGAATCGGCTATTTATGAGATTGCTTTTTGCTATGACCAACTCGGAGATCATGAAAGTTCCATAGAATGTTATTCAGACTTTATTGATGAAAATCCTTATTCCTTTACCTCTTGGTATAATTTAGGGAATGCCTATTCTAAAATCGAAAATTTTGAGAAAGCAATTTGGGCATATGATTATTGTATTCTAATCAATGAGAACTTTGGTCCTGTCTATTTTAACTTTGCCAACGCTTATCTTTCAGTTGATAAATACACAAAAGCAATTGAGAATTTTCATAAGTGCATGGAACTTGATGGAGACGATCCGATTGCTTTTTGTTACATCGGAGAATGTCACGAGCAATTGGGAGAACTAGAACTAGCGCAACATTTTTATAATAAAAGTTTAGAGTTAGCTCCTTTGTTACCCGATGCTTGGTTAGGATTAGGAATTGTGAAAGATTTACAAGGAAATACGAGAGAAGGACTAACATTTATTCGTAAAGCAATAGAATTAGATCCTGAAAATGCAGGAATGTATCATGTTTTAGCTGGAGCGCACGAGAAATTAAACGAAATAATTGAAGCAACGGATTTTTATGAACTTTCTCTTGGGATGGACCCTTCCGATGAAGAATGTTTGATGAACTATGTTAACTTAATGGCTGATCATGAATCATTGTTAAGCGCATATGAGTATTTAGATATATTTGAAGAGGATGAGAACCTAATTAAACCAATTTTAAAAGTTAATTTACTTTGGAAAATGGGAAATAGAACAGAAGCATTAACTTTGTTTCAAGAATGCCTATTAAAAGAAAAACAAAAAGCAATCGAATTATTCGAGATTTATCCTGAATACAAGAGTGTTAAAG
The DNA here is from genome assembly GCA_024280195.1 of Bacteroidota bacterium. Classification (GTDB taxonomy): domain Bacteria; phylum Bacteroidota; class Bacteroidia; order Flavobacteriales_D; family Crocinitomicaceae; genus UBA4466. Next base: position 1,307 of record JAJRQP010000140.1, read on the forward strand.
AATTTATAGAATTATCAGAATAATATTAAATCAGAAAGAAAAATGAATTTTGAATTACCATTTGTTCCAGAAAGAACAGTACAACCACGTCAGTCAGGAGTGACAATGATGATGGACAAAGGATTAAGTCTAAGAGAAACAGAGAATTTTATTGATGCATCTAAGCATTTAACAGATGTTGTTAAGTTTGGTTTTGGAACTTCGTTTGTCACCAGAAATTTTAAAGAAAAAATTAAGTTATATCAAGATGCAGGGATTCGTCCATATCTTGGAGGTACTTTGTTTGAGGCATTCTTCGCAAGAGGCATGGTCAAAGAGTATTTGCAAATGCTCGATAAATACAACCTAGATTTAGTTGAGATTTCTGATGGCTCAATAATCATTGATCATGACGAGAAATGTGAATTAATTCATTCTTTCGCAAAAGATAGAACGGTTTTCTCAGAGGTAGGCTCAAAAGATTCAGGTATTATCGTTTCACCTGCAAAATGGGTAAAATGGATGCAAACAGAACTAGAGGCTGGTTCTTGGAAAGTTATTGCAGAAGGTAGAGAATCAGGTAACGTTGGTGTTTTTAGACCAAATGGTACTGCACACACTTTATTGATTAATAGAATCATTGCAAAAGTAAATCCAGATGATATTTTATGGGAAGCACCAAAGAAAACACAGCAAGTTTGGTTTATCAAGTTATTTGGACACAATGTCAACCTCGGTAATATTGCACCTAATGAAATGATTCCACTAGAAACGTTGCGTTTAGGATTAAGAGGAGATACTTTTTTCGATTTCTTACCTGCAGATTATGCAGATCGTTTAAAGCAAGTAAATGATGACGAAATTACTGATGAGGATTAATCTTCGTTAATAAAACATAGACAAGACCTGTTAATTTATTTTGACAGGTCTTTTTTTATCCAGTCAATAACAGTTGCATAAACTTCTTCTTTGTTGAGCTCATTTAGAACCTCATGTCTTGCTCCTTCAAAAAGAGAGATAGTTACATGTTTTACTCCTGCTTCAGAATAGGATTTTGCAACCGCTTTAGGTCCTTTACTATATTCTCCAACAGGATCTTCCATGCCAGCAATGAGTAAAATTGAAGTTTCTAAATTAGATTCTGCAAAAAAAAGTTTTCTATTGATAGCAATGAGTGCCGAGACTAGGTCAACAAAAAATTGGTTGTAAAACAGTTGATTGCAATAATCGTCATTGATGTATTTATCAACGATACTTTTATCTCTAGTCAACCAGTCTTTAATTGTCAAAGGGTTTTTAATACGACTATTGAATCCAATAGCACTCATTTTATTAAGTAGAGTCGATTTTTTACGACCTCCTGAAATTTTTGATGTGAGTTGTGCAATTACTTTTCCAATGTGTCCTTTTATTCCTGGATGTCTAGCTGTCCCTGATAGAATTAATCCTTGACAACAATCTGGTACTTGATGAAATAATGATCGAGCAACAAATGAGCCCATGCTATGTCCTAGTATATATATGGGGAGTTCGGAATGCGATGTTTTTATATGTGCATTAACTTCCGCAACATCATTAACTACTTTCTGCCAGCCATCTTTTTGAGCAAAGTATCCGATGTTTTCAATTTTACCTGCTGTTTTACCGTGACCTCTTAAATCACTTGCATAAACGAGGAAGTTCTGATTAGTTAGTTCTGTTGCAAAATGGTCATAACGTTGACCATGTTCGCTCATTCCGTGAATAATTTGAACCACTGCCTTTGGTTGCTCGCAATTCCATTTATAAAGCGCTAAAGAAGTATCGTCTTTAGTTACTAAAGTAGAAGACTCGAAACTCATTAACTATTTTTTTTGAACACTTCCTGCTCCTGATATGTCTTCATTGATAATGGTTCCGCTTCCATAATATTTCACATCACTTGCTCCGCTAATATCAATGTCAATGGTTCCGTTTGCAGTAACTGAAATTGAACTCGCTCCCGAAGCATCAATTTCAAGAGCATCTGAGACAATTAATTTTTTTCCTGAAAATTCTGAAGCTCCCGAGAAGTCAAGTGTCAAATTTTTGGTTTTCCCTCTAATTTTCATGTCCGATGCGCCAGATGCTTCAATGTGCAGTCCTTCTTTTATGATTAGTTTTCCCTCAATATCTGAAGCTCCCGACAAGTCGAGTTCAAAATTCTCCATTTCATATTTATCAAAGTTGATTTCCGACGCACCACTTGCTTCTATCCTTTCAATACTAGGCGCATGAATAATAACTTTCAGTGTTGTGTTAGAATAGGAATTGAAATCTTCCATTCCAATGATTAATTCTTTACCATCTAGTTCAATTTGAACAAATTCAGAAATGTTATCATTGCATTCTAGAATTACTTTGTAATTTTTAGACTGAACTAATTCTACATCAAAAGCAGATGATACATCAATAGAAGTAAAACCTTTTATATCAATTTTTTTCTTAACAATAGTGTCAGAGCCTTGAATAGAATCTATGTTACAAGAATAAAGGACTACTGATAAAATAAAAAGGAAGATAATTTTCATGCGATTTTATAAAGATTCTGATTTCTAAGGATAAATATACGAAATTCTATTCGTGATTTTTTGGTATTGATAAAAAAAGTAAAATGTATCTTTGAAGCAATGATGTTTTTCAAAGAAAAAGAAATTAATGGTCACGCCGGAGCAATATACTCTTGTTGCGCAACTTCAAAGTACATATATTCTGCAAGTGCTGACAAATATGTTGTAAGATGGCTTATTGAAACGGGGGAACAGGATAAATTCGCTATAAAATTTGAGCATTCTATTTATTCTATTGAAATTCTGGATGATAAATACCTGATAGCTGGACTTTCTTCTGGAGATTTACATATTTTTGATTTAGAAGAGAACAAGGAAGTCAAGTTCTACCAGCAGCATACCAAAGCTATTTTTGCAATAACATTTAATTCTCACAAGAATCAGTTTTATGTTGCAGATGCAGATGGTAACCTTTCTATTTGGGATAGCAATTCTTTAGAATTAATTATTTACTTGCCGTTAGATTGTGGTAAGATTAGGTCAGTTACTGTTAATGATAATGGAGAACATTTTGCTTTAGCTGGACAAGATGGCTATTTAAGGATATTTGAAACTTCTTACTTTAATGAAATAAACACTATCAATGCGCATAAAAATGGAGCAACATCTGTATTGTTTCATCCGAAGAATAATGACTTGATAATTTCAGGAGGAAAAGATGCGTTATTGAAAGTATGGAATTGGAAAGAAGAAATCGAATTACAAAAAATCGTTGCACATACATTTGCGATATATGATTTACTCTCGCTAAATGAGAAGAAGACGATTGTTTCTGCAAGTCGTGATAAACACATTAAAATTTGGAGCATTGATGAAGAATTGCTGAATATTAAACAAAGACTCGATTTCAAAGCAGGAGGGCATAAACATTCCGTGAATGCACTCGCTAAAATAAATGAGCAATCCTTTGTTTCTTGTTCTGATGATAAGAAGTTAGTTTTGTGGAAGCTAAATTCTCTAGCATAAAAAAAAGTCCTAATTCTCATCAGGACTTTAGTGATCTGGCTGGGGCTCGAACCAGAGAATGCTTCTGCATTCGAAGACGACAACTCAACCCTCAGGTTGAAAAGTTGGAGGTAGACCAGGTCCGTAGAGAGAGCCCTATTAATTTTTCAGGTAAAATTTGGCATAAAAAAAGTCCTAATTCTCATCAGGACTTTAGTGATCTGGCTGGGGCTCGAACCCAGGACCCATACATTAAAAGTGTATTGCTCTACCAACTGAGCTACCAAATCATTGCGTTAGCGGGTGCAAATATATAGGTAATATTTATTTTGACAATGAATAAAAAACATTTTTTTCAACTTTTTTTCTTAAGCCTTTAAAATGAGAGAAATGCGAATGAAAAAAGAATGTTTATAAGCTAATGAAGTTAATGTTTAGAAACAAAATCAACTATTTTTCCGTATATTATAGCATGAGTAAAATAATTCTAGTTGGATTTATGGGGTGTGGCAAATCTACACTTGGTAAAAAGTTGGCAAACCGACTGGGCATTCCTTTTATTGATTCTGATAAAGAAATTGAAAAAAGTCATCAAAAGACAGTCGGAGAAATTTTTGGAGAATATGGAGAATCAGGTTTCCGAGAAATGGAATCTGACTTCATTGACTCATTAAAAGAAAAAGAGTCATTTGTTTTAGCAACAGGAGGAGGGATGCCTTGCTTTAATCATGCAATGAATCGTCTAAATGAAATAGGCGAGACCTTCTACTTGGAACGTTCTCCCAAAGAATTGACCCATAGGTTAGCAAATGCAAAAACTAAGCGACCTTTACTAGATGGTTTGTCGGAGGATGATTTATTGACTTTCATCGAAGAACGATTGGAAGAACGCAAAGAATATTATAAAAAAGCAGATGTTATTCTTTCTCGTGAAGAGCAAAATGTCAACGAAATGATTCGGTTGATAGAACTGCTTCATGTGTAGAATTTTTATTATCCTTAACTCCTTAACTCCTTAACTCCTTAACTCCTTAACTCCTTAACTCCCGCTCCCTCTTCTCCAAAGAAATTAATACTTCCGCCTTCTCGCTCATTTTTCATTAAATACGAATGGATAATTGAACTAACAACGATTATCAAAAGAGCAATTTTATCGTAAAAAGTCATATCCTCCATAAAGTAGGAAAAACTTAAATAAAAAATACTCATTCCAATATAAAAGATAGTTCCACCAAGAACAAAGTAAACGAATTGCTTTTTCTTTCTGAACAAGAGAATAAGTCCCACAAAAACAACAATCCAGCAAACAATTGCAATACCATTAAAAGTCAAAAGACGAGCTAAAAAATCTCCTCCTTCAAAGCCTAATTCAGCTCCTCTTTCTTCTATGATTTTCTCTACAGGAATGCCTTTGAACTGTTGAACCATTGCACGAGAGCTAATGGTGAAATAGCTGATAATACTCCATAACAAGAAGGTTATCCAAATAATTACATTGATGTTAAAAGTTAAGCGCGTAAAGACATCCGGTTTTTTTTTACCGAAAACAAAGTTCCTGAATTGCCGAAGCAAGGGTATTGGACTTTGGTATTTTGTCGCTTTACTTTCTTGCGCCATCAGTCAACAGTAACAACTAAGTACTTAGATATTTTCCAAAACTCTGTTGGGTTATTTATCTCAATGATTGTCTTACTCTCCAGTTCTTTTACAAGATACGAAGAATGAGGATGATTTGTCACAAAGCGCATATCTGTACCTTGAATTGTAATAGCGTTTACTTTTGTTGCATTAATTTTTGTAAAGTACTGGTCGTTTAAATCTGATTTTAATTCAACCTTTTTTCCAATTCCCAAAAATCCATTCTTTTTTTCAATAACACCATTCTCTCGCAACTCTTTTGCTGTTCCATAGGCGTAATAAACGGTATTCATTTCTTCGGTTAATTCATCTACAATTATCGCTTGCTCTTGGTAAGAATCAAATAGAGCAGAGTATTCTTGATCTAAACTATTTAATTCAGATTGTAATAAAGAAATTTGCTCATCCTTCCATTGAATGTCTTTTATCAAAGATTCAATCA
>JAJRQP010000141.1 GCA_024280195.1 Bacteroidota bacterium
CAGAATGATTTACCAGGAATAGACCCGAAGAAACGCGTGTTAGGTGTCATCCGACCGAGTTCTGAAATTATTGGACAGTTTACCAGAAGTAATCACATTGGCATCCTCGCAACACAAGGAACTGTTAATTCAGATTCTTATTTATTAGAAATTAATAAGTTCTCTCCACAATGCTCTGTTTACCAACATGCTTGTCCAATGTGGGTTCCGCTGATTGAGAATAATGAATACGATACTCCAGCAGGAAAAGAATTTATTCAAAAAGATGTTGTTTCTCTTCTCGAACAAAATAAACGAATAGATACTATTTTACTTGGATGCACACATTACCCAGTATTAAAAGAATACATTGAGACTATTGTTCCAGAGAATATTGAGGTGATTGCGCAAGGAGAAATTGTTGCGAATAGCCTTGCCGATTACTTACTTCGTCATCCTTGGATGGATTCTAAATGCACCAAGAATGGTACGGTTCACTATTTAACGACAGAAAGTACTGTTGAATTCAACAAAAATGCTTCCACCTATATAGGTGAAAGCATCCATTCTGAACATATTAAATTGTCCTAATTATTCTGCTGTAACTGCATCGGTTACATCCTCCAGTAAATCACTTCCTTTTGCCTTAATTGCTTTATTCTCGCAACGGTTGCAAATATCTGTGATGTTTTTCAATTCTCTTGCGTCAGCAACAGTTCCTGAGAAAATCTCTTTTGTTCTTTCTCCATTGATGTACCCACATTCACTGTAAAGGTGATAACTTTTTCCTGAAGGAGTCCAAAAAACTTGGTTGGTTCCGATTAAGTTCTCTACTTGAGCAGTTTGCTCCGTGTATTGCTCCACTGATGGTGGGTTAAAGTCCGTTCCAACTAATCCTGCAATTACAAGAGCAGCCCCAGCGATACCTCCAGCAATACCTTTTTGCTTACCCGTCATGTTCTTATTCGTGATGATAAGGATAATCAATGGTACAAAGGCAATCACAGCGATTATCATCCCTAGTTGATTTTGCACGAAGAATTTAAACTTGTTCTTTTCTGAAGCTGGGTCTATGCGATTTGCTTTTTTCCAAAGGATGGAACCCGTCACTGCAAAAATTAGGATGGCTACAATCATGATGATTAGCCAAGTCATGTTAACTGGTTTTTCTTGGAGTAAGAAAATGGCTCCTACTTCAAGACCAATAGCGATGACAAATGCGATTGCTGCAAAAATTCTAATCTGAGTCGATTTTGACTTTGCAGATTCTGTTGGTTGCCAAGGTTGGTTAGAAGAAGTGGTTGAACTTTCTCCTGTACTTACGTTTGTTACTTTTTTTGATGTTGCCATAATATGTTTTGGTTAATTAGCGCTAAAATAAGGTATTCAAAACGAACTTCATCTTCAAAATGAACTATTTAATACACAGAGCTTTGTTAATCAGTGATAGTTACATCTTAAAAGGAGAGCAGAATTAAATTTCTCTAATGTCATTTCGATACAAATAAACTTCTACAATAATTCTAGAAACGTTCTCCAATGTAATGCCCTCTTTTCCTAAAAGGAAACGGTAAGTCGCTTTTCTATCCATTGATTCCTTCTTCTCAACGAAACCCAATTCAAGTAAAACTTTGCGCCCTAGCAATTTTCCTCCGTAGCAATATCTGAACGACTTATTAGTTATATCTCCTTCTATTACGGACAATCTATGCAATAAATTATAGGTCTTATTAAAATACTTTTTCAGTTGCCGAATGCGGACTTTTGATAACTCTTCTCCGTGAAGAATTTCTCCCGTATATCGAGCAATTTGGTTTAACTCTGCTAAGAATTGTTTCCGTTCTTCAGGAGATTGTTCCATTTTACTCATCCTTAAACCAACCTGCGTATTTGATGTAGTTATCCGCAATTCTTTGTACTTCTCCGTTGAATAATTCTGGAGAAAGCGTTTTCACTTTCTTCGCGGGAACACCTGCGTATACACTCCATGACTCAACCCTGGTTCCTTGCAGTAAAACAGCTCCAGCCGCAATGATACAATTCGACTCGATGTAGCAGCCATCCATAACAATGGACCCCATACCTATGAGAACATTGTCTTCAACTGTGCACCCATGAACATTTGCGTTGTGGCCAACAGAAACATTGTTTCCTAAAGTTGTTTTTGCTTTCTCAAAGGTTGCGTGAATTACAGCTCCATCTTGAATATTGACCTTATTGCCGAAAACAATAGAGTTTACGTCTCCACGAACAACCGCACTGAACCAAACAGAACATTGATCTCCCATTTTTACATCACCAACGATAGTTGCGTTTTCTGCAAACCAGCAATCTTCACCGTGATCGGGATAGAAACCCCTACATTTTTTAATTAGCGCCATAATTACTGTTTTTATTGAATGCTTTAATTTTCGAATTCCTTTGAAAGGAGTTCTTTGATGTAATGTTTTATTTTCTCTGGTTTTGTGGTTGGTGCAAATCGTTTAACTGGATTCCCATTTTGGTCAATGAGAAACTTTGTGAAATTCCATTTGATTTTACTTCCAAGTAGAGAACTTAGTTCGTTTTTTAAATACTTAAACAAAGGATGTGTGTTAGATCCATTCACATCAATCTTTTCTGTCAACTGAAAAGTAACACCATGATTAATTTTACAAGACTCTATCATTTCATCATTACTCAAAGGCTCTTGTCCTCCAAATTGGTTACAAGGAGTTCCGAGTACAACTAGGCCCGAATCTTTAAATTCTTGATGTAACTTTTCTAACCCATCAAATTGAGGAGTTAACCCACACCGCGTTGCGGTATTTACAATTAACACAACCTTTCCTTTAAAATCTTGCATGCTAATTAACTCTCCAGCTGGAGTTTTGATTTCTTGATTGTAAAATCCCATAACAAATGATGTTTATACGAAGGTAGGAATTATTAAAATAAGAAAAATAAAAGAAGCATTAACAAACATCTCTATAAGTTAATTAACCTCCCACACTCCACACTCCACACTCCACACTCTAACTAATCACACCCAATTCTTTCCCTATTTTAATAAATGCCGCCGCTGCTTTATCTAAATCAGCGATGGAATGTCCTGCAGAGATTTGTGTTCTAATCCTTGCAGCACCTTTTGCAACGACAGGGTAGAAGAATCCAATTGCATAAACTCCTTCTTCTAAAAGCCTATCTGCAAATTTTTGTGATAATGCTGCATCATAAAGCATGATAGGAATAATCGGAGAGTTTCCAGGTTTGATATCAAATCCAGCCTCAACAATTTTCTTTTTGAAATAAGATGTATTCTCTTCTAATTTATCGCGTAATGCTGTTGATTCACTTAAAATATCAAAGACCTTAATAGAAGCACCAACGATAGAAGGCGCCAAAGAATTGGAGAATAAATAAGGTCTCGACTTCTGACGAAGCATATCAATGATTTCTTTTTTACCAGTTGTATATCCTCCCATTGCCCCACCAAGTGCTTTACCAAGAGTACCTGTGATTATATCCACTTTATCTAAAACCCCGCAATGCTCTGGAACACCACGACCAGTTTCCCCAATAAATCCTGCAGAATGACATTCGTCTGTCATTACCAAAGCATCATATTTATCAGCAAGTGCACAAATTTCATCCATTTTTGCCAAATCACCATCCATAGAGAAAACACCATCTGTAACGATGATTCTAAAACGTTGGTCTTGCGCTTTTTTTAATTGCTCTTCCAAATCATTCATGTCAGAATGTTTGAAACGATAACGTTGTGCCTTACACAAACGAACACCGTCAATAATTGAAGCGTGGTTCAATTCGTCCGAAATAATGGCATCTTCTTTTCCGAAAAGAGGTTCAAAAACGCCTCCGTTGGCATCAAAAGCAGCTGCATATAATATCGTGTCTTCAGTTCCGTAGAATTTGGCAATTTTTTCTTCTAATTCTTTGTGAATATCTTGAGTTCCGCAAATAAATCGAACAGATGACATTCCGAAACCGTGAGAATCTAATGTATCTTTTGAAGCTTGAATAACATCTGGGTGAGAAGATAACCCCAAATAGTTGTTCGCACACATAATAACAACGTCTTCTCCAGTGCTAACGGTTACACTTGCTCCTTGAGGAGAAGTAATAATTCGTTCACGTTTATATATTCCAGCTGCGTCTATTGCTGCTAGTTCTGACTGTAAATGATCTTTCAGTTTGCCGTACATATCTTCTGTTTATTGATAGGCAAATATAGAAAGAAAAACCGCGCCTTAAGACAGTTTTAAACTATTTTAAGACGCGATTAAGTTTTTAATTCTGGGTGAGAATCTCTTATTTAAGACTTAAATAACTGTTCTCATTCATCGCGACTTGTAATTGAATGTCCACTAATTCAAGTAAGACCACAGAGAGTATTGTGTTCTTCATTTGCAAAGAAGAAATATCAATCGGTCTTAAGAATTCAGCATTCTCTGCTGTTTTGAGCACTTCATTATATTCTTGAATAGACTTTTCTAATGCCTGAAAAGAATTCTCGTCACTGGAAATTTGAAAGTAATCTACAATGACTCCAACGTCATCTGGGTTTCTCGTATCGGTTAAAGAATTTCGCATGGCATCCATTCCCATGTTTCCATTTGATTTTGCGACTAAATTTGAACGAATTGCTTCAATTTTTGTGTCTAAAATTTGGCTTGAATTTATTAATTCTGTTTCCTTTTTAGCGTCAGAATTGAGGAGTTTATTTGATTTTTGAATTCTTTCAATATTTGTTTCTTGGTATTCGTTTAAAGATTCAACACTTTCTTTCACAGGCAGACTTGGCTTAAGAGAAATCAGCCCAAAGAAGATTGCGGCTCCAGCAAACATAAATGTTGAATGAATGATTGCGTTAAATCGTGTTTCTGGATCTCTATATCGAGTGATGAAGTATATTGGGACGAACACCAATCCGAAGAGCCCTAGACTTCCAAAAAACAGAAAGTTTGCCCCCGGCCAATGCATCGTTTTAAAAAGAAGACCGATAAATCCTGCAATAGCAAGTAATAATCCAAAAATCATTACAATTTTATCGGATTTCTTCTTGTCGTCTCTTGATTGTAAAACAATATTTAAAGGAATAAATAAAAAGCAAAGTGTTACAAATCCTAGAACATACATCATTCCAGCTCCAGGCCAATGCATAACTTTGAAAAAAGCGCCAAAGGCGATTAATACGGTGGAAATTAATCCAGTAATTTTTAGTGTTCGTTTCATGGCATAATAATATTTAAATGTGAGTAAATTTTCTGTTTCACGCTCGATTTCACTTAATTCATTTTTGTAAAACCGGGCAATAGTATTCTCATAGAACTTAGTAAAGTCCTTTTCACCGTTGAATTCATTCTCTATGATACAGCAGACGTGATCCAAAATGTTATACCTGACGTCTTCAGTTGTAACACCCCTTTTCTCTATATCATTTAAAATGTATTCTACTTCGTCATCCGTTATGCTATACATTGGGTGTAGCAATGTCTAAATCCAATAAGAACTTCATGGTTTTCATAAAATCGGAGAATTCATTGACACGTTCAGTTCTTGTAACTTTTCCTTGATCTGTGAGAGTGTAGTATTTGCGAACGCGTTTCCCAATATAAACTTTCTCTGTGATCACATCTCCTTGCTTCTCGAGCGCATGAAGAGTTGGATACAATGCTCCTTCTGTGATTTGAATTTTGTCATCGGTCATCGATTTGACCTTCTGACTGATTTCATAACCATACATTTTCTGATTGTCTTTCAACAAATTTAGGACGATGGTTTTTAATGTTCCTTTTATTAGTTCTGATGAATACATAGAACAAATATACATTTGATTCTTATGTATTCCAAATTAATACCTAAGAAAGTTATGTGTTAATTCAGTTAACAATCATAAGTTATTGATTATTAGTTGTGTAGATGTTTATATTGAAGCGTGTCAAAAGTTCCATTTCATGCTCCTATTGTCCAAAATCGCAAAGGAAATCTTGAATCCAGGAGTTGGAACAATTTTATTTCCTCCAGATAGAACACCATATAGACCGATTCGAAGCCGTCTTTTGGTTAGTTTGAAATTTCGCTCTAAACCTGCTAAAACTTCATAATGCAACCAATCGTATTCTGGAATATACAATGAACCCGCACCTATAACAAGACCAATCCTCGTCTTTTTCATGAAAGGAATCTTATTAAGAATAGAACCATTATCATGGTGAACAAAATGCGCCTCGTAATAAATTTTTCTGGTGGGTAGAGTAGAATCCAACCCTTGGAAAGAATATAGAGGATTCGAGAACCAAAAAGGGTCGCTTCTTCGTTGGTATTTTTCGTCAGCTACTTTTAAGGATTGCGTATTTAAGAACTTTCCAGATTTTAGATGGTAACTAGACGTTCCAATGGTTCCAATTTTAAAAGATTGAATAACACCCAATGCTGCATAATCATGATTAACATCACTTCCGAAAATATCTGGGAATCCTTTTTCGTAATACAGATAGAAAGTTGGCCATTTAGATCCAAGAATGACTTTTCGTTTTGCCTCTCGCATGTATTTTTGATTTGGTGTAAATTGCAAAGTTGCTTCACCAATAAATGCTTGATAAGTC